>JAKSRV010000099.1 GCA_024403435.1 Lachnospiraceae bacterium | reverse complement strand
TTTTCAAATTCTTCAAAAAAATGACCGGAGTTTCCCCCAGTCATTTCAGAAAATATAAGTCGGATATTTGAGTTAAAATACCGTTAATATCTGCATATATATACACATATTACAGCTGTGCCTTGACATAGTTGGCGATAATGTCCTTAGGAGCAAAACCAACCTTCATGTCAATCTTCTCACCGTTCTTGAGATACACCAATGCGGGAATACTGCTGACACCGTACTTCATTGCCAAATCGGGGCACTCATCTACATCCACATTATAAAATGATACCTTGTCTCCTAATTCCTCAGAAATCTCTTCCATAACAGGAGCCAACATCTTGCAGGGACCGCACCATACTGCAGAAAAATCAATAATTGCAAGATTCTGTGCCTTTACTTCCTCAAACTCTTTATCTGTAATCTTCTTTACCATTTTCATTCCCTCCGGTAGCTAATCTATTTTTATGTATATTTTACTGCTTCTTTTTCTTGTCTGCCAGGAAATTGACTGCAGACAAAGCTGCAACGTTTCCCTCTCCCGCTGCCTTGATATACTGATACGGTGCACCTGTAATATCTCCGCAAGCATACAATCCTGCCAAATTGGTCTTCATGCTGCGATCAACCACTACACGGTTGTCTTCAATTTCCAGACCGGGTACCAATTGTGACGGTGCTACACTTTCCCTTAATATAAAGATTCCGTCTGTCTCAATACTACCGTTGTCCAAGGTAAGAACCATCTTGCTTCCGACTCTTTCCATCTTAATCGGAGTAACATTCTTCATTACTTTAACCCTGCTGCCAAGAGATGTCTCCTCGTCATACATCGGTATATAAATCACTTCATCAGCTATCTCAGCCAAAAAGTCCGCTTCTTTTTCCTCACCCTGCGAGTATCCGATTACAACTGCGCTCTTGCCCCTATACAAGGAAGCATCACAGGTTGCACAATAGCTTACTCCCATTCCCAAGTTCTCGTCTTCTCCGGGGAAAGCCTTGGCCACGGACATTCCGCAAGCAAGTATTACCGTCTCCGCTTCATACATATCTGCATGTCCCTGTATCGCAAAATATTCACCCATAGCATACACTGTGTTGGCGCGATCTTCGGTAATACTGATATTCATTGCATCCAAATGCTTTTGAAACTGCTGTTGCATTGCTACTCCCGAGATTTCAGGAAGGCCAAGGTAATTTTGAATTACATGTGCTGATTCAACCTTGGCGCTCAATGCCTTGGTTCCAAGCAACAATATATTCTTGTTTCTGACTTTTGCTGTAATAGCTGCCTCCAGACCCGCCGGTCCTGTGCCAATGATTGCTATATCGTATCTCACGTTTTGCATCTCCTATGTGTATTCTCTAGATCAATGATGCTACACACTTCTCGAGTTCTTTCATATCTGCCGTAGGCTCAAATCTTGCAACCACATTTCCTTCTCGGTCAACTACAAACTTAGTGAAGTTCCACTTAATATCCGGATTATCCTTGTAATTCTTGTCAATTCCCTTAAGCATTGCATTCATTGCCATTGCCTTCATGCCTTTTCCGAAGCCCTCGAATCCTTTTTGTGACTTCAGGTACTTAAAAAGCTCACAAGCGTTTTCACCGTTTACATCAGTCTTCTTCATCTGAGGAAATTGAGTGTTGTACTTGAGTGTACAGAATTCATGAATCTCTTCATCCGTACCCGGTGTCTGTCCCGCAAACTGATTGCAGGGAATATCGATGATTTCAAGTCCTGCATCATGATACTTCTCATACATCTCTTCAAGCGGCTTGTAATGAGGTGTAAATCCACAACCGGTAGCTGTATTAACCACTACAATAACCTTACCTCTGAATTCCTCAAGCGAGAGCATCTCGCCATTACTTTTCTCTACTTTACAATCATATATACTCATAAGATGTCCTCCATGTATTGTTGTGCAAAATCTAATTGCATCCAACCTTTTGTTATTTTGATTGTACACAATCAATTCTATTGTGTCAATAGTTACTACACTATTTTCACCGTATCATAATGCTTCATACCAGACAATTCATGAGCCTATACATAATCTAAGTCATACCTGCTCCGTACCTATACAAAACACAAAACTCCGCCATAATCAATAAGATTACGCGGAGTCTGTATTAATCATTTTACTATTCCAATCATATCAGCTATCTGCTTTCCGTAAAGCATAGCCACCATCATAATTGCACATATTCCGCAGGATATCCACAGCGTTCTATCCGATAAAACCACTGTAGTAGGGTCTGCTTCTCCCTTGCCTTTAAATACCAATAATAAATATCTGATTATAATGAAAAGAACTATCGGCACGGTATACACCAAATTGGATTCCTGTGAAATAGACCACAATGAGTAAAATACCATTGCCAAAGCCGCACACATAAAGACTGCTCCGTCGAGGAAATATCTGTCGTATGCATCCAACACACTTCTGGTCTCCTCGCCCGAATGACTGCACATCTCACCTCGACGCTTTCCAAATGCCATAAACAATGACAATGCTACCACCGTGAGGAACATCCAATGAGATACTCCGGCACTGACTATTGTACCTCCTACCAACACGCGCAGTACAAAACCCGCTGCGATGCAGAAACAGTCAATAATAGCCACTCTCTTAAGCCACTTTGAATACAGTAAATTAATCAGGACATAAGCTACGATAAAAATAAAAGCATTCAGATTTATCCATATTGCCAATCCCAATCCCGCAATCATAAGTACTGCAAACAATACCCAAGCAAAGGCAAACGACAATTGCCCCGATGCAATCGGACGGTTCTTTTTCACATTATGATTTCTGTCCTTTTCAACATCGCTTATATCATTTACAACATAAATCGATGATGATACCAGACAAAATGCAATCATCAGAACTATTGCATTAATGAGCCGTTCCACCTCAAACATTTCATGAGAAAAAACTATAGGACTTAAAACGAATACATTTTTAAGCCAGCTCTTTATTCTCATTTCTTTCAGAACAGCTCCAAATGAAAAACCTTTTTTCATTCAAATCTCCTACAATACCAGACGATAAACTCTTATCTCAAAGCCTTTTGAAGCACCCTTCATATATCTGAATACACTTCTTGCAGCATAGAAAATATTTTGCAATTCAACAAAATGACTGCTCGGATTCTCAACCGTAAACAGATATACCAGTTCGTGTTCCTCATCAAGCTTATGATAAAATTGGGCCACTCCGCCATATATCTCCTGATTTGATGCAAAGAACTCATCTCTCTGCGCAGCCGAAGTCATTACAAAACTTACTTTGCCATACTTATATCTGGTCGGATCCTCATCCTCAAAATTAGAAAATGCGCCGTAAAATCCGCCGGGATCCAACGGAGTGTTGCAATCATAACATGTATTATTCTTATTTATATTCATTTCCTCAAAAACGGGCTGAAGGAATATTCTGCTGTCCGGCGCCAAAAAGCTTCCGCACACTGCCATCGAACCTGCCATTAAGCTTCCCATCGGTAGCATAAACATAATCAGAATTGCAGCTATCTTAGCAATCTTACGTTTCTCCGTAAGCTTACGCAAATCCTCGAACGCATAAAACAAGCCAAAGGTTCCAAACAGGATAAACACCGCGTAAAGAGGAAGTGTATATCTTTCCCAATGAACACGAAGAACAGAAATCGGTATTAAATAGACTACAAATGTCATAAGAACCGCTGTAGTCTTCCAATTCTTTTTGAAAGACTTAAACACACCGTAAATACTTGCCAACGTAAGAATCAGACCAACATGCTCTCCTGTAGTCTTCAGATAATACCAAACTGTCTGACCAAAGTTCAAACCGTCTCCGCCCAAATGATACATGGCATTCTGTCCTGCAATCGCATCCTTCACATCCTTATAATCGATTAACAGGATAGGTGATATAGCCATTATTCCGGCAATAAAAAACAGAATAGCCAAAACGCCTTCTCGCAAAATCATAACAGGCTTTTTATAATAAGTCAGAATTACCGCAACTGCAATAATCAGACAACCGTAAGCTCCCGGAAACTTCTCACAGGTACTGAATGCCGAAAACAATGCCATCACAAAAAGTAAAACTGCAGACGGCTTTTTCATATATCTTATCGCCGCCAACAACACGCACATCATAAAAAACAATAACGGAACATCCGGCGTAATATAATGCGAGTGTTCAATAAATGCAGGAAATACCGCAAAAAGCATACTTGCAAACAAGGCCTGTTTTTTGCCCCAATGAAGTGCAATAAAATATGCAAGCACAACCGAGCCAAGACCAAACAATGCAACAATCATTCTCGAACTCGTAATGAACAACGAAATATGCTCATTGAAATTCTGCTCAAAATCGTTCATTCCCTTAGGCGAGAAATATAAATCCTGAATTCCGATATATAATATCGTATTCATTTTTATCAATACGTGATTGGGTCTGTAATAATAATCTTCAACCTCAAAGTTACGTTCAAGTGCGCACTCATATGCTTTTTGAAATATTATTCCTTCGTCAGGATGAAGATTTGTATTGGGCAATCCCCAGTTGATACCTATAATTCTCAGCACCAGAGCCAGTGCAAATATCGCTCCCATCAGCCAATAATGAAGACGATTTGTTTTATTATCACTTGCTTTCTGCTTCATTTTCTTCTACCAAATTCTTTTCTTTATTACCAATTATTGCGATCAGTACAATGGGCAACATCAATGCCAATGGCCATGAGTAACGAAATGACGACATCGGCGACAGCAGCATAATACCATACTGCGCCACAAGAGGTATGAACAACGGCAACTCACGAGTAAAGAATTTTTTGTCTCTCCATGAAATTATTACCGAATAGATCAATATCCATATCAAAAATCCCGGCACAAAGAACAATCTGACTACATACGCATTGCGCCATGTATCCGAAAGACACATACTCCTATAAAGCTTCTCCAAACCTTCCGAGTGCAGGATACTTTTTCGTTCTAACGGGACTATAAACTGTTCTGCCGGATAATTATCATACATTACATGAGAATAATCATAATAACCGGGATACCAGTATCCCAAAGTATTGGACAAAAATGCGACCACATAGTCTTTGCTAAACTGCTTACCTGTCCGTAAATAAAACTTCCAAAAAGCTATCGAATCCTCCTTATAACGATTCGAATAGAAGCCACTCTTGGCAGGATCTGCAAAGAACGGGTCATACTCTCTTCCCGGTGCCCACTCTCGCCAATTCAGATTGTCGATATAGTAATCCATACGTTCCGTCTGTTCTGCCGTGAGTTCGTCCGCCCTAAATACCGCAACACGCTGCAGCTGCTGAATCGGAATGCATAGAGCTTCTCTCACCTGTCCCTGCTCTATGCCCATTGCTGTAAATACCGGACCCGAATACACTTTGAACACCACTATAGGAAGCAGTATCACCGGAATCAAAACAAGGTATTTTTTTATGCTGCGTATCTTCTTAATTCTAAGAACAAGCAAAACTGCAAAACAAAAGATAAATATATGGATACCGTTGTTTCTGAATGCGCACATCAGAAAGCTCACTATCGGTAATGTAACCAAGTTAAGCTTCTTCGAAATATACTCTGACGGCGCAGTCACTATTTCGACATAGTGACATACAAACAATACTAAAAATGCAGAATGTAAAATGTCTTTTGTCATAGTCACAGAAAGACATGCATTCTCAAACCACAATGCTGATGCAACAGCAACTGTTACAACCAACAGACTCGGAACTTTTTTCTTTCTCAGCAAAACCACAAGTCGAGCCAACGCATAACTGAGTAAAATCATCTGGAGAAGCGAAAACAGTCCTATACCGTATTCATATCCTCCGAATGCTTTTTCTCCCATACGCATAAACACCCTAATAAGCCAGGTATGCAACACCGGATGATGATTGTTGATAATCTGTGTCATGGCACTCTCAGTCTGCGATATCGTGTCATACGACAGAACTCCCGGATACACTATGAGAAATACCGGTACCCAAGCTACAAAAATCAAAGCCCATACAATCAATAAAAGCTTACGGTTTCCTAATTTATCAAGCAGGTCCGACAATTTGCTCTCCAGTCTTTTGACAGGTGCAAATATTCGACTGTTCAATATTGCTGCTTTATTCTGTGGAATTACAGAGAAAAACAACAGATTAACTATCGTTCCCAGCACAAAACAAACAATAAAAGGAACAATATATGCTCTGCTAAAAGACAAATTCTGCGATTTTATCATAGGTCCCACTATTGCATATATAAGACTGTATATAAATGCAAGCGCAACCGCTGTAATGCGTTTTGCCATCAGTTTTCTCCTGATTATTCAAAAGGGAAATGATATTGAGTCAGTCCGAGTTCGTCACGCAACTGAATAAGTTCCTTCTGAATAGTGTCTCCGACAGGAACTCCCTTATCCTTGCGATACTGCGAATAAATATACTCTTTCTCACCTGCTGTAAAAATCTGCTCAGCACCGGGTGCCTTCTCAGATGCACGCAGCTCTCTGCATATGTCACCCGAAGTCTTCTTGAAAGTCTCAAGTCCCATAAAGAACTCAGGGTTTATAACAAAGAAGAAATGACCGAGATGATACATTTCGGGATTACCGTCCTTGTCGATACCGTTCAAAGCTTTCATAAAGGGACCTCCTGCCAATGCAGCAGAAAGGATTTCTACAACTGTAGTAAATCCATAACCCTTATAACCGCCGGTCGCCTCACCCATACCACCGATAGACAAAAGTGCAGCATTTCCGGCACGCATATCCTTCAAAATCTTGCCGGAGTCGGTCATTGTACCACCATCCTTGCTTATTACAAGCCCTTCGGGAGTATCCTTGCCCTGACGCTCGTAGAATTCGATTTTACCATTCTGAATAATACTGGTAGCGCAGTCAAAATTAAAAGGGAACTCCTCGTCTGTAGGCATGGTAAATGTCAACGGGTTGGTACCCATCATAGGCTCAACTCCGAATGTGGGCGCAACCGAAGGGCGCGCATTGGTTCCACTTATGCCTATCATACCGGCCTTTTCAGCCATAGTTGTCCAGTATCCTGCAATGCCGTAATGTGTTGAGTTAAAAATGGTTCCGCCTGCCATACCGTAAGTCTTGGCCTTCTCGATGAGCATTTCCATCATCTTATGGCTGGCTACCATTCCCATACCGTCATGAGCGTCCATAACAACTGTTGTAGGTGTTTCTTTTACTATTTCTATATTGGTTACGGGAAGCAATGTTCCTTTCTTGATACGATCCAAATAGATAGGCTTAAAACGATTGCAGCCATGGCTCTCAATGCCTCTGCGGTCACTTTCAAGCAAAACATCTGCGCAGATTTCAGCATCTGCTCTCGGTACACCGTACTTTTCAAATACGTCTACCATAAAATCATTCATAAGCTTCCAATCAACATAAGGTCTTGTTTCCTTAATTTCCATCTATAGTCCCCTTTCTAACTATCCCAAACTGTGAATTTTATACCCAATATTCACAACTCCCTTGGTCAAATATTCTTTCTGTGCACTGCAGGATCTTCATACTTATCCATGAAATCGTGTCCCAGATATACTTTCTCTTCAGCAAAATTAATGTTCGCCAATTGTGTGTATACGCTCACAA
>JAKSRV010000098.1 GCA_024403435.1 Lachnospiraceae bacterium | reverse complement strand
CCCAAACTTCTGACTACCACATCGATTGACTTTGGTAATTCCGCACGTCTTCCGGTAATTTCAAATATTACATTAAAAGCATTCAGAGGTTCTACGGTATGAAAGTCCTGAGCACTTTTTGAGCACTCTCTCGACATCATCACGCCTGAACCGAGTATAATACCGGCTGATTCGTTATACTCATTGATCTCAGCTGAAGTAATCTCATGTAAATCATCTCCGATACCATAGAAATACTTTCTATCTGTGTATTCATATACTTTATTTTCATTTTCCTCTGAATTGACTGCTCTTGTCGCAAGATTATCATAACTGTCGCGACACTCGAAATGCATCACTTCTTCAAATCCTATTTCAAGAGAATAGTCATATACGGTAAATGATGAAATCATATAGGGATGATTTTCACCTTCTTCTGCCACGGCAATATTCTGAACTACCAGCACGGTATCCTCATCCATTTCATATACGGTAATACGATCGGCCCGAGGATCATTTTCCTCATTGTGATAACCCTCTTCAGTACTGATACGTACTGATTCATAAGCCTTGACTGTAGGGTCAGATACTTCGGAATTCTCATTTATAGCGGGTACAAGCTTATTGTCATCATCTACCATCAACATATAAATCTCATTATCATGCCCTGCACCGCCGCTGACAAACACCATATTATTATAAATTTCTACAGCCTCCACGGAGTCGCCGATTTCATTACGTCCCCAGCGATCCGCCAATTCATTTCTGTCTTCTCTTTCGTTGACCTCTTCAGGACTGAGCATCTCATCAGATACATTTACCACTTCCAAACTACTGCATGCTGTCAAAGAAAAACCAAGCGCCAAAATTGGTGCTACTTTAAGGAATTTTTTCATACTTCTCCCCTCCTCAAAATAAATGACAGGATTTTTCCGAAAATATTTGCCATTTATTCAATATATTTTTTACTCGAGTATTTTCTATACTTTATTTTCAATAAATCCTCTTACTTGAGAACTTTCTTAATCTGTCGATCCGTCGCAATCGGATAAATATCATGCATATGTTCCACTATCTTTTTCCACGAATCTATCGGCTTCTCTTTATATCTCGAAGTCACCTTTTTATATCCCCACATATGCTCAGGTGTAGTATACATAGCCACATTCCAACCGTACTCTTCACCTTTTTTATTCCTGCGTCTTCTGAAATCGCAGTTACACAGATACATCTGCATCATGAGAGTGGTTACAGCTCCTTCGAAGCCCTTCTCGCCTTCTTTACCGAAACCCGCTGCCTGCTTAAGCTCATTGGACATCATAACAGCATCTTCATTGTCATCCATAAAATTACTCATTATTTTTTTATGGCGCATCGGAGCCTTGCCGTCTTCATAAAGTGAATCAAAATCATACCCATCACGTCTGTAATTGGCAAATACCGGCAGCCATTCAAGCGATATAAATCCGGCCTTTTTATCAAAGAACTTACCGTATACCACACGTCCGCTTCGCGCAATTATTTCACGCCAAACCCAAGGATCATTCTCTTCATCACCGCTCCACCAATAATGAGGGACCGTACGCTCTTCAAGTGAAAAGCCCGGAATATCATTCTTAAAAAGCGGTAGGAAACCCACTTTATCTATATATTCAATTGCCTCATCTACAGAATGAAGGCATTCCGGATCATCCCATTCAACTCCGTACATTATCCATGTACCGCTGTCATTACCCATCGCACAATCCTCATCTAGCGCTTTACAGATACCAAGCTCGCTATCATTCACTAATCAATCTGTACTTTTTTCTCAGTCAGATGTTTTTTATTATACCATACATATCGCAACCAGGCAGTGAATCCACTCAAGAACCATACGATACCTACGGACCACCAAATTCCCCACAGACCGATAAATGCTACCATAGTAAGAGCAATCGGTACCACCAAACGTCCTATAACCTCAATGATACCGTTGAGGAGAGCAAAGAAGGCATCTCCGACACCGTTCAGTACACCTCTTACCACATAAATCACTCCGAGGAAAACATAGAAAATACTGGTTATACGAAGAGCAACCGCACCCATATCGATTACCGCCGGATCATCTACAAAAATCGATGTAATAGGCTTACCGAATATCTGCATAACAGGAACCATTGCCGCAGTAAAAATAGCCATCATTATCATACTTTTACGATAACCTAATCTTATACGTTCGTACTTTTTTGCACCAAAGTTCTGTCCCGTATAAGTCGACAAAGCCGTACCCAGCGTCTGATATGGCTGATGTATTACCTGCTCTATTCTGCTGGTCGCCGTAAACGCTGCAATAGCAACCGGACCAAAATGATTGACCACCCTTTGAAGCGCCATGCATGATATTGCAATCAATGAAAACTGCAAAGACAACGGAACGCCTATTTTAACCGCGTTCCATATAATACCGCCGTTAGGTCGTAAATCATCCTTTTTAAGTTTGAAATATGAATTGAACTTAAACGCATAGAGCAAACATACCACACCCGAAACAAACTGCGATATCAAGGTCGCGATCGCCGCACCAAACACTCCCCACTTACAGAAATACACAAACACAAAATCAAGCCCTGTATTGAGGATACAGGAGAATACCAGGAAATAAAGCGGAGTTCTCGAGTCTCCCAGCGCACGAAGCATAGATGCCACATAATTGTAGATTGATACAAAAGCCAATCCCACGCACATAACATGCATATATGTAACCGCATCCTTCATTACCTCCGGTGGTGTGTCCAAAAATCTCAAAAGAGGCTCGGAGAAAATGTATGCAATGATACCCACAGCAATCGGAAATATCACCATAATATACGCCACGTTGGCTATACATTTTTTAACCTGCCTGTCGTCACCTGAGCCAAAAAACTGTGATGTAATAATACCACCGCCTGAACCGATTCCGTTACACAGCGCAAAAAACAAAAAAGTGACAGAACCGGTGACACCGATTGCTGCCAGTGCTTCAGTACCTACCAATTTACCTACAATAATTGAATCCACTATATTATAGAACTGCTGGAAAATATTACCGATCATCATCGGTATTGCAAACTTTATAATCAAAGACACCGGATTACCCTGTGTCATATCTGTTACTTGCTTAGCCATAATTGTTTACAATTCCTCTTCCATTTCCTCAACAGCTCTGTAGTAATTGTCCATCCAGGCTGACATCTCATTGGCCTTTATACTGTCTTCATTCAGCATTCCAAGCTCCTCGATATCCTCAGGCCACTCATCACCCTCATCAAGTTCCTGCGCCAGTAGCCAGCTGTCAGCACATTCAAAACTGATTTCTCTTCCGAAATCATCCTCGAGAGTAACCAGCACCATCAGCATTTCTCCGGGCATACGCTCCTCACAACCGTAGTCAGCTTCTTCGATTGATGTAATAGTCCACATAAATCATCCTTCTTTCCTGATTGATATACTGATATATAGTAGTCCTTTGATTCAAAAAAATAAATAGCTTAATGTAGCTTCATTCCTCTTCCTCAAATCCAAAACCATACATCATATACTCATTCCACTTTGCCTGGTCATGCTCAAGAATTTTCTTCTGTATAAATCTCTCTCTGTCACTGAGAATAGCAAGCATCTCATCTACGATATCTTCAACAGGCAATACCTCATAATGCCTGAGATAGCCCAACATACGCTTGGCAGTATATTCAGTATTCAGTTCAAAAGATATTGCATCGCAGAAATCCTCCGGATATCCACGATTTTCAAGTTCATAATATAAATCTATGCTGGCCGCAGCCCTCTTACGTACACCATCACTCATATTAATCCTGCACTTTTCAAATAACGCTCCGTACAGTTGATTCTGCCGGAGCGTTATATTCTTGTATATATTTTGTTTTATACCTACTCTTCAGGTGTCTTGAGGAAGAATACAAGCTCGTCCTCAGGATATACCTCAATAACCTCACTGTCGTTCTTGTTATCATCGTCAGTCATATTGAGCAGGTTAGCATTGTCCAGACCGTCCTTACCGCCATTGGTTCTTGCAAAGATATAAGCAAGAGCCTGCTCATCATCACCAAACTGCTTGATAAGTCCGAGCGGAAGTACCAGACCACCGGTCATCCAGTAGATGCTCATGATAAGTTCACGCTTTGACTTAAACTCCATCTTCTCCTTTGCACCGAGAAGTGTACCAACCTTCAGGCAAAGGAAATCACCCGCATCGGGTTCTGCCTCTGCATTGGGATCAGCATCCTCGTCATCATCACCCACAGCGGTAATCATATCAATAAGTACTGCAAGGCGCTGAGGATTTTTACCCAACTGTGCATACAAGTGGCCGAGGAAATCATCACTGACAAGTGTCTGGTCCTTGTTCTTGGCCTGAATGATATTCTTGTTGGCTGAATCCAGTATCTCAACCATAACATCAACTTTGTCATTCTGTCTGAATGCTGCTCTCAAATCTGTCCAATAGATAAGAGGCTTGGCATCGGTGCACTCATCTGCCACATTATCCTCTGAGAGGAATACGATTGTCTCTGCTTTTTCCTTGGTAGCCTCACCAAGTTCAGGCATAGGATTAAAAATATCATTAACCCTTATATAACTGAATTTATCGGGCATGAGGATAGGCGCATAATGCTCATCCTCATAGTAGCTCTTAAGCGTATCCTCTTCATCAGCCGTAGAAGCAAGAATAACATGAAGACCTTCATTTTCATATTTCTGCTTGAAACCAATAAGGTTATCAAGAATGTAAGGAAGCTTTTCATTTATACCGACAATAATGATTTCCTGCTTCTCAAAGGTACAATTCGGAACTATGATCTTCTCAGGATTTTGATACTGTTCAATGATTTTTTTCACAGAATCAATATCCTTGGTACGTCTGCCAATCTCATCCTCATCCTCAGCCACGTAGATGCGCTTATCATCCATGTCATAGAGAGGGATTACAGATTGATTATACATAAGATCATACTCTACATCCTTGCCTTCCTCGGGCTCGGAAATATAGAGTTCTACACCTTCGAAGCTGAACAGCTGCTGCAATACACCGTAAAGTGAGGGCATTACTGATGTGATAGCTATCAGATAACCCATAATCTGGTTGTAATTGACAAATACTGAATCAGTGCACTCTTCATCGATATTGTAGGTCTCAACCAACTGTTCCATATTGCCGTTGCTGGTCTCAACCACAAGGTTGGGAACCTCCTGGCTGTTCTTCTTTTTTGCAGTCTGAAGATACCAGTTGATAAACATAAAGAGTTTAGACAGATAGAAATCCTTGTCGTGAATCTTGCTGTCTTCGGTCAGTTCCTTGGGAGTCATTACAAGAACTGTCTGAGCATCCTTGATATTGATTTTATCAAGATCGATTTCAGACATGGGATCACCGTTTCTTACAATAATATTCTTGAATTTTTTTGTACTTCCCTTGCTCTTATACATATTGCCGATATCGTCGAGCACCTGACGCTTGTCAGAATTTGACAGGATAACCACGTATGTACTGTCCATATCATCGAAGCAGTAATCGACAATCATTGAAGGAACCTTGTTGTTGTAGTTAAGTACTACAATGTGATCCTTCATCTTGAGCACGCTCTCACTGTTAGCTGAGCGCTGAAGAATATTCTGAATGAACGAAGTAATCAAACCGACGGTACCACCGGTAAGAGATATCATACCGAGCAATACTACTATGGTAGTCAGATAAAGTGACAATGTGGCATCACTGTAAACATATCTACCGGAAGGGTTTACCATCAATGTAAATGCGAGCTTGATGAGTTCAAATACACTTCTGTCATCGTTCTCCGGCAGAAAACTGATAAGCAGTGCCGACAATCCGATAAATATAATGTTAAATACAATTACCGCCAACAATACGAAGCCGATTGAGTGGTTTTCTCTAAACACACTCCAACGGTTTTTCAGTCTGTTCTTTTTCTCGTCATTCATTTCTCCACCTCATAAATAGTAATGTCAGTGTAATGCAATTATTCACTGATATGTGACAAATTTTTCCACATATAATATAGCGCATTGACATAGTCATTACAATACACTACTTTTTTATGAAGCTTCCGTCATCCGACTTACATACTTCTATTTGCTTACCGATTGTACTCTCCAAAAGCTGTACATGACTGATGATGCCTATCATACTGTTGGTCTCTCTTACACATGCGAGCACATCCATTGCATCTCCGATAGATGCATCATCCAAAGTACCGAATCCCTCATCGATAAACAGTGCTTCAATCCTGATTCCGGACTTCTGTGCTACAGAAGACATACCGATTGACAGCGCCAGCGATACCAGGAATTTCTCGCCACCCGAGAGCATTGCCACATTACGACCCTTGTCCATAGGTTTACGGTTATCATGTGCGATGAGTTCCAATCCTCTCTTATTACCTGCCGATTTATCATTGGTGCGCACAATCTGATAGCGTCCGTTATGCACATGCTTGAGCATGTTATTGGCTTCAGCAATCACCTGGTTGAACATTATTCCGAGCACATATCTCTGCAATCCGATACCGGTATCTCCTCGGAGCTGTTTCGCAAACTTAAGATCCGCCTCAGCTTCATCAAGCTTTCCCTTGTACTGAGCTTCCATTCCTTTCAACTTGGCTACCTTATCATCAAGTCTCTTAATCTCATTGTCATTTTCACTCTTGCTGCGAATATACGCCTTGGTGGTATCTTCTATCTCTTTCTGACGTCCTTCAAAAAGTGTCTTGTCCGGCTCTTCAATACCATTCAATTCACCAACTGCCTTTGCCAAGTCATCAGCAACCTGCTTAACCTGGGTTTTATATTCCACAATAGACGTATGGATAGCCTTTTGCTCTTCTGCGGTAAGCATTATATTTCTTACAGCATCCGTATCTGCATATCCTTGAGTCTCGAGTTCTTTTATCAGTCTCTCACTTGCCGAATCATATGCATCCTTTGCCTTGGTATATTCCTGCTCCGCATTGGCAATATCGCTCTTTACGGTCGCAAGATGCTCAGTAGCACTACCGAATACCTTTTCCAGCCCACTCATAGTCTCATTGTAAGAAGTGATTTTGCTGTTGCATGCCGTTATCACACCATCAAGTTCATTGATGGTATTGATACCCTCTATCATACCTTCGCACGATTTTGTATATGCTTCCTTGGCTGCAATGAATTTATCATGAAGTTCACGCTCACTTTCCTGCGCTTTCTTCAGTTCCTCTGCCTTAGCTTCCTTTTCCTTATTGGCTTTGGCAAAATCATCCGCTGCTTTCTGTCTGTCGGTTTCAGCCTGATCAACCTGCGATTTTGATACACTTCCCTCCAGCTTCTCTGCCGGTTCGGGATGATGCACGCTTCCGCATACAGGACACTTCTCACCGTCTGTCAACGCAGATGCTATCTCTCCATAGATGCCTGCATAATATTTTCTTCTGGCATCTGTAGCCGCCTCATCTTTAAGTTCAAAATCCTTGTATCTATCCGCAGCTGTTCTATCTGCCTTATCGGCGGCTTTAGCAATATTCTCTGCATTTTTATGTGCAGTATTCCATTTGCTTTCTTCTGTAGCCGCAACTACTCTGAGATTATCTATATTCTCATATAAAGAACGCTTTGATTCATATTCACCGATCTGCTTTGTCAGTTCACCTACGGGTGAATTTTTTTCATGCTCTGCCTT
>JAKSRV010000097.1 GCA_024403435.1 Lachnospiraceae bacterium | reverse complement strand
ACCTGCTTTGTGACCTCATTAACCGCAAGCACGATACCGATAGTTGTTATCACGGTCGTCTTCTTAGCTTTTTTCATAAAAAAGACAAGTACTGCTGCCAAGGCTATCAGCCCCAGGCACAGTAGCAGGTGTTGAATACTGTATGCTTTTATCGGTTCAATCGTAGTTTTAATAATCTCGCCAATGCTCATAAATAATCCTCTGACACAATTATACTACATCGGTCAATCTTTAGATTTTGGTAGGCGTCTTTTCTGTACTGGTCACACTCGTCTTTTTCTTCTTCGGTAAATACATTTTGAAAAAACAATCATCAATCTATTGCTACGTGCCAATCATACTTACATAACCGCACCTACGAGGCTTGCAATTACAATCATTATCCCGGGTACGATATATTTTCTGGGATGATTCCAAAGCTCATTTTCGATTTTCCATCCTCTGATGGGAAAGAAGCACTCAAGCAATACTGACATAACAGCGCTCACAAGTGCAAAGAGCACAGCCATGATAATAAGTACGCTATTTACTCCTCCCATCTGAATCTGAATGCTTGCAAGATAGATTGCATCGGCAATCATGTTGCATACAAAGATAAAGAGGCAATAAGGAATAAAGAATGCACTCTTCTGTCCGGGAAGAAATCTGATAGCCTTTTCAAGCTCAGGATCACATGAAATGAGGATGCAGATCGGTGTATTCAGGCTCAAAATAGCAAAACCGATAGGGAGTGCAAATCTAACCATATTCGGGCCTTCTGCGGCAAGCTGCGTGAATGTTAAAGGAAAAATCGCAGCAACAATCCACATGATAAGACTGTTCAGCATATAGTTCTTATGAGATGCAAAATATCTGATGAAATAGAGCCATACAGAATGATGCTTTCTACCCTTTATAACAGTCTTTTTACCGCTCTCCTCGCGATAAAATGCATATGCATCTGTCATCATCATAAATACAATTTCCAAAGCAATGCTCACACCGAGTACTGCCCAGATCCATACGGTGTCATTTAAGAAGAAAAATGCTGCCACCATTCCTGCCAGCCACAAAATAGCCAAGATGCGGAACTTCTTCCATACAAAAATCCCTGTTGCAAGCAATGTTGCACTCACAATGCACAGTGCAGCGATAGCCATCATTCTTATGTCGGCACCTGATAATGCAAATATAGCAGCCAGCAACGGAAGAGTCCTGTTAAGGAGTACATATCCTCCCAGACATGCGGTGTATGAAAATACAAAATTCTTGTCATCCATGGGAAGCATGAATACCTGCTTCAGATTGGAAGCATTGTCGTCGGATGAAAGTGCATGCCACATCTCACCGACAGTAATCGCAGTAGTCATCAGGCAGATAATAAAAGGAGCGATTGCAAGGTGCAGTCCCGAAAAATAAAGACCTCCGAAGATTACAACGCTCATTATGAGCATTCTCATAACCTTTTCATTTTTCACTCCAAACAGTTTTTTTGAAAAAACCTTAGTCATCATAACGTAATGTCTCCCTGATCAATGTGGCATTGATATCCTCACCCACAAATGTCTTGCTTATTCTTCCGTCCTCAAGAACCAAAACCTTGTCCGAGGTTAATGTGATACTCTCCAAAATATGTGAAGAAAATAATACTGTTCCGTACTCTTTGTAACCTGCAATCATCTTGTACAGATATTCGGTACTCTGAAAATCCAATCCGTTTACCGGCTCATCCAGCAAAAGCAGCTCAGCCTTGAGTGCAAAAGCCGTAATCAGATATGCCTTTTTTCTGTTACCCAATGACAAATCCTTGAGCAGTACATCGGTATATTCCTCAAAGTGAAATCCGCTGATTAATTCATCAATATCCGGCATTCTCTTTTTGTATGCCTTGAATACATATGAGATGTACTCGCGGAATGTAAAATACTGAAATGAATTGTCCTCAGAAAAAACTGCGTATCTGTCATTCTTAAAGCCCTTATCTCTAAAAGCAAACTCCGTGCCCTTGTAGCTGAGTTTCTCTGCCTTGCATGTGGTAAGAAGTCCGGTCACAGCCTTTATAAAAGTAGTTTTTCCCGAACCGTTTAATCCGATCAGGCCTACCACCTCATGCTCCTTGAGGCTAATTGAATAATCCTTAAGGACCTTTTTATCTGCGGTATACCAGGCTTCTAATTTTTCAATCTCCAGCAGCATCTTATCTGCAACTTCTACGTTCTTATTCATCTTTAGATCTCTCCGTCTTCCTTCTTCTGAAGATACATCTTTCTTGCATTAAGTCCGAATGCTACTCCAACTACTCCGTATACAAGAGTCATCATATAATTTGCAGTTGCGATGCTTGCGATTGCAGCTACTACCCAAACGATTGCCATGATTGAACGAATAATGATGTGTCTCATAATTTTTTCCTCCTCATAATAAATCAATTAATATTGATATTATTCACTAAATAATTTGTCGAAGCTTAGGTTTGTTTTGTTCTTGCTTCGTTGTGAGTTCATCATACAAAAAAAGAGGACACTCTGCGCGAATGTCCTCGAATTGGCATTTTTTGTCCTCGAATTGATAATAAATTTAAATCAAAACCTATTTTCCGGATATATTTTCCTATAAATCCTGCGGAAACATCATTCGATTCCCTGAAAAGATAAAGTAGCCACGGCCTTGAAAACCATATCCTCCCGGGCCATCTGAACAGTGCCGTCGTACTTCTCAACAGCCGCACGCACACTCTTGATTCCCCAACCGTGAATTCCGCCTTCCTTCTTGGTAGTCTTCAGCTGTCCGTTCTCACTGCGAAGCTCTGCCTCAAAACTGTTCTCCACTTTGATAACCAGCATCTGATTAATTCTACGAATAGTCAGTCTGATAAATCTCTTATCCTTGTTACTGACCTGCTTAGCCGCCTCCAGCGCATTATCTATCAGATTACCGATGATAGCACACATATCCACGCTTTTGATATTCGCATGTCTTGGGTACTCCACCTGCACCTGCATATCGATACTATGCTCGTTTGCGCTTGCTATTTTACCGTTAATCAGATAATCGATTGTATCGTCGCCTGTCCATTTTGAATCGGTCAGTTCCTTTACAGGTGCCTGCAGCTCATCCAAATAAGCCACAGTCTCATCATACTTACCGCCCGTCACTAACTTTCTGATCATTCCTATATGATTATGAAAGTCATGAAAAAGCTTAGCATTGGTGGCATACGCATTATTTAGCTCTGTGTATTCCTTTTCCAACAGTTCAGCCTGCTCGGCATTCACTTGTGCAAGCTTTTTTTCCACTTCATACTGCTTGTTCATACTGAATATCAAGATTCCGGCAAAAAGACACGCAGTAAATATAGTCCACATATATACCGTATCCTGTGGAATCTCAAGCCGTTCCTGACTGCCTATGGTTATGATAGAGAAAAACAGCAGCATAATCACGATTATAAATGTTCTGCTGTTTTTCTTATTTTCATCCTTCTTAAGTAAAATCCATGCTACGACCGCAATAGCTGCGACACATACTATCCATACCGCTATCTGTCCCGCCGCCACATTAGCATCCATATACTTATAATCCATCAATGCTATGGCCAACCCGGCACCGACTATAAATCGACCTAAACCTGCGGCTATCTCATAAAAGAATGCCAAAAACAAGCACATTCTGTATCCGGTATGCAGTAAAAACGAACTCAATATCGTGATAACAATAACCTCTGCAGCTATTTGCGCAAATTCGTTACCGTTAAAGGCTATAATGCCCACTCCGACAATCGCACCTGCGATTATTCCGCCGACAATACCTGTTATCTTTGTTTTCAACGACAGTTTGTCCGGCTTTATTGCAGCCGCCACAAACATAAAGCCTGTCGCAACCTGTACACATACCGCCGGGACACTCATTATATTAATCATCATATATGAGCCCCCCAATATGCGTTAATCTGATCCTTCACATCCTGAAGATGAGACCTGCTGACTGCCAGATTTTCACCGGTTTTAAGTACTGCGGTGCCGTCCTTTATCTGCATCACATGAATGATATTTACTATGCATCCGCGATCGATAAAGATAAATTCCTCGGCACCTAATTCTTCATATACCTGTTGCAAAGTCTTTCTTACCTTGGACACGCCGCCCACTCCGGTAATCTCTGCATTCTTGCCATCCTTCATGATATAGAGTATATCCTTATAAGGAATCTTCTCCAATCTGCTGTTGGTCTGAATAGTATAGGATTTACCTTCTTCAAGCTCCAAAAGTCTGATTGCATCACTGATTGCAAGCGGCAATCTTTTTTCCATGTCCTGTTTGGGAACATATCTGAATACAAACAGCTCGAAAGCATCGATTGCAAACTCTATATGAGAGGTAATGAATATAACCTTCGCATTCGGCAAAAACGGCTTGATTTTTCCTGCCACTTCCATACCGCTGAAACCCGGCATCTCTATATCCAATAATACGAGATCGTAGAATTTTTCATCCTCTGTAATATCATAAAGTATATTGTCACTGCTTGTGTAAGTGGTGATCTGTCCTATGCTTCCAAGCTGTTTGAAGCACTCCTCCACCTTCTGTTTATGTCCCGCCACCATCTCGGGATCGTCATCACAAATCGCTACATGTATCATTACTCCACACACCCTTCAAAGAAATGTTATGCGTTTTTACTTGCCATATCGTACGTAATAGCATATCTTGTACTCATAACTGAACCATTTTAACAGAATATTTCGATATTTACAAAATTGATTATGAAAGAACCAACAATAACTAATAAAAATGAACGCTCCGGCGCTATATCGGAGAAAAAAAACATATCACATTCCAAACATATCCTCAAAAAAGTAATCTGGATTCTTCTCCTAATTACTTTTATGGTAGCAGATCTGTTTTTCATAGTTCCGCTCTATGTAAAACACGTATGGAACATAGGAACCGCAACAGGAATTGGTGTCTGCACCGTAGCCTTTCTATGTACGCTATTCTCAAAACCGCTGGGACGCCTGATCGGTCATATGTGGCGCTATATACTTGGCAAAATAGTCATAGTATTGGTGTCGGCTATCATCGTCTGCATTCTGGGGCTTGCCTCTGTAGAGACCATCCTAATGATAAATGCAGCCCATAAAAAAGCTCCCGAGAATCCTACTGTAGTAGTCCTCGGATGCAAGGCTTTCGGATACAATCCGAGCAACATGTTATGGAAGCGTCTTGAATGCGCCTTGGAGTACTTGCAGGAACATCCCGAAGCTGTAGCAGTTCTTTCCGGAGGACAGGGCTCAGATGAGGTTGTGTCTGAAGCAGAATGTATGCGCGCCTGGCTGGTCTCCCATGGAGTCGATGAGAATCGTTTGTATCTTGAGGACCGTTCCACCAGCACCGAAGAAAACCTCGCTTTCACCAAAGAACTGATATTGGCAGAAGGACTTAACAGCGACATCGTTATCATTACAAATGAATTTCACCAATACCGCGCAGGCAAATATGCGCAGGCTCAGGGACTGAATTACGGAGCCTGCAGCGCACCTTCCGCTTTTGGTCTCGGACCTATCTATTATGTTCGTGAGCTGTACGGAATCCTGCATAACTGGTGGCTGGAGTAATCCTAACAACAAAATTTCACTGAAGATTAATAGAAATAAAGAATAAACTTTCTTACATAGAATTCAAAAAGCCCGACCGAATTATTCGGTCGGGCTTTCTTCTATTTACCGGTTACTTTTTCTTCTTTTTGTTTCTTGTAATAATTGTTGCGATAATAGCTATCGCTCCGGCACCGCATACAGCAGAAACTACCGCAACAGGTGATACTCCCTTTTTCTCATCGGAAGTATTACCGCTACCTACAGCATCACCGTTTCCGGTCTCTGCACTGCCTGTCTCAGCCACATCCATAGAAATCGTTATATCATCGATATAAAACTCTTCTGTATTGCCCTTAAAATAAATAAACGTCTTGCCTTTGCCGGGAGTAACAATAAAGCTTACCTGAGTCCACTCATCAGCAGTATCCACAACTGCCATTTCTGTTACTTCGCTACCCTTGACGCCTACACTCACCTTATCTGGATTGTCGCTTCTGAGCCATGCTGTTACCTTTACGGGAGTCTCGGCATATTTCGAAATATTAAGGAATGCTGTGAAATCATCTTCTGTCGAGTCTACCTTGAGCGCAAAGCCCGTTTTTACATCAGGCGTGTGATTGACTTTGAATCTGCGATTCAGTGTATTTGAGGTAAATCCGGCTCTTGACATATCAAATGCACTTCCATCGGAATTTGCCTCAAAATCAATAAATGTATCCTTAAGTTCGCTATAACAACAAAATGCATCAATGAGATCCCGGCTCAGAACTTCTCCGGTCTTACGGTCAATATACCTATGGCACTCACCACCTTTTGAGCCCTTGGCTCCGTTGTCCCACACTATTGCCGGCAATCCATACTCGGCGGTTATCTGTCCAAAATATCCAAACCATGCCAGTCTGGCATCATTATTATCTCCCGAATTGGTGCATCCGCATTCACCGATTACTACAGCAATTCCTTTATCCAAAAACAGCAATTTCAAATTGCTCATCAACGTAGAAATATCTGCAGTGTCGGCACTGCTATCGGGATTGAAAGTAGTCTGATTGTCTGTTAAACAGAAATTGTAAGGACTGTAGCAGTGAACCGAAATTGCAACATTAGTTGCCTGCTCTCCGTTTATCTTGGGAATAACAATACTTTTTAATACCGTGGGATTTGAAGAAGCAGCATAGCCCGGAATCATCAGCATACGCTCATTATTGTATCCTTTTCCGTTAGCTCTTACGGTCTGTACGAATACATCATCAAGATACGCAACTGCATCATAGCATTCATTATATCCGGTCCACTCATGAGCAGTTCCCGCCGCTCTGGGCTCATTCATTCCTTCAAAAATAAGATGCTGGTCATAGTCTGCAAAAGCCTCTGCAATCTGAGCCCATACAGCTCCGAGTTCTTCGCCGATTTCCTCATATGCTGTATCAAAATCACTTCTGTTAACCCATTCTTCATGATGGACATTGATTATTACAAACAATTCCTCATCATATGCCAAATCAACAACTTCCTTAACACGTGCCATGAAAGCGTCTGAAATAGCATAGCCTTCCGACTTCTTGATATGCTTGTACCAGGTAATCGGAATTCTTACAGTATCGAAACCTGCTTCCTTTATACTGTGCATGAGTTCTTTATTAATCTGAGGATTTCCCCATGAAGTCTCATGTCCTTCAATATTTGTGCTGTTTCCGCCTGTAGCATCAAGAGTATTACCGATGTTGTAACCTTTTCCCATCATCTCGGTAATTTCCATAGCAGTCTTACCTGTTAAAACTTCACCTGCCGCATCTGCATGCATACCACTGCCTAAAACTGCTGTAGAAATAGCCAATGAAACCGTAAGCGCTACTGCCAGTACTCCTGCTACCAGTTTTTTTATAAATCTCTTTTCCATAAAATACCCCTTTGTAATATAAATAGTTCCCCGCTATTATGAATCATATCACTCTATTATTATTAAAAATACCAAATCTGTTGTGTTTATGTCAAAAATGCCGCTTCTGCCTAAATACCGATATATATTTAAGCTATTCTATCACATAGCGTGTTTCAAAAATATCACGATATTACTACATGACAATAAACTTTATAAAAATTTGATAATGTGTGCATAGAAAACCTGTGGCAAAATGGTGTAAAATAGATAT
>JAKSRV010000096.1 GCA_024403435.1 Lachnospiraceae bacterium | reverse complement strand
CGGCATCCCACTCGCTATTTGCTTCGCAAACAGCTGTTGGGACAAGCCGCTTGTTACTGTAATTTCTTGTAGATAGGGAAGCAATCGAAGGTTGCAAAGTAATCTTTGGGCTCCTCTGCTCTTCTGATAAGCTCTACAGAACCGTCTTCCTTGAGAAGAAGCTCTGAAGACCAAAGACGTCCGTTGTAGTTGTAACCCATAGCAAAACCATGAGCGCCGGTGTCATGGATAGCAATATAGTCACCGATTTCAATCTCAGGAAGATTTCTGTCTACAGCAAACTTATCGTTGTTCTCGCAAAGAGAACCTGTTACATCGTATACATGATCGCAAGGAGCATTTTCCTTACCAAGTACAGTGATATGATGATAAGCACCATACATTGCAGGTCTCATCAAGTTGGCAGCACAAGCATCTACACCGATGTACTCCTTATGGGTATGCTTCTCGTGAAGAACCTTGGTTACAAGATGGCCGTAAGGTCCCATCATAAATCTGCCGAGCTCGGTATAAATAGCTACATCACCCATTCCTGCAGGAACGAGGATCTCCTCATATACCTTTCTTACATTCTCACCGATTACTCTGATATCATTAGGCTCCTGCTCAGGCTTGTAAGGGATTCCTATACCACCTGAAAGGTTGATAAACTTAATATCGGCTCCGGTCTCTTCATGAAGCTTTACAGCAACTTCAAAGAGCTGCTTAGCAAGTGTAGGATAATAATCGTTGGTTACGGTATTACTTGCAAGGAATGCATGAATACCGAAGTTCTTAACACCCTTAGACTTAAGAATCTTGAAGCCCTCAAAAAGCTGCTCTGTGGTAAATCCGTACTTAGCATCTCCGGGGTTATCCATAATGCTGTTGGCAATTGAGAAATATCCGCCGGGATTATATCTGCAGCTGATAGTCTCAGGAAGATATCCAAGAGTCTTCTCAAGGAAATCAATGTGGGTAATATCATCGAGGTTGATAGTTGCTCCAAGCTTTGCAGCATACTCAAACTCTTCAGCGGGAGTATCATTTGAAGAGAACATAATGTCCTTACCTTCTACACCCATGGCATCACTGAGCATAAGCTCTGTCTTAGATGAGCAGTCACAACCACATCCGTAATCTCTGAGAATATTAATGAGAAATGGATTGGGAGTAGCTTTAACTGCGAAAAACTCCTTATATCCTTTGTTCCAAGCAAATGCTTCCTTAAGAGCCTTAGCATTCTCTCTGATACCCTTTTCATCATAGATATGAAAAGGAGTAGGATACTTTTTTACAATTTCTTCGATCATTTCTTTTGTAACAAAAGCCTTTTTTTCCATAATTTTGTCTCCTCGGTAAATACATTATATCCATGCGCACGCGCATAATATTCAACTATATATTATCAATTGCCCAATCAATAGGCTGTTCACCATGGCTTACCAGGAAGTCATTGGTCTTACTAAACGGCTTGCTTCCGAAGAAGCCTCTGTATGCCGACAAAGGACTCGGATGAGGTGCTTTCAGAATCAAGTGGTTAGGATTATTAAGCATTCTCGCCTTATCCTGCGCAGGCTTGCCCCACAATATGAAAACAATAGGTCTGTCCTGCTGATTAAGCCCACGTATCGCAGCATCAGTGAATTCCTCCCAGCCCTGACTTCTGTGAGAAAATGCCTGATGTGCTCGAACTGTCAATACAGTATTTAACAAAAGAACACCCTGCTCGGCCCACTTCACGAGATAACCGTTATTTGGAACCGGACATCCCAAATCATCCTCTAATTCCTTATAAATGTTTACCAGTGAAGGCGGTATCTCTATATCAGGCTTTACAGAAAAACACAGACCATGAGCTTGACCGTCGTTATGATACGGGTCCTGTCCAAGTATTACCACCTTGACTTTATTGAGCGGTGTTAAATCAAATGCGCTGTATATCTCATTTGCCGGTGGGAAACACTTATATTTAGAGTATTCATCTCTCACAAACAGATACAGCGATTTGTAATATTCTTTATGAAATTCCGGCTCCATAACCTGAAGCCAATCATTGGATATGCCGGCCATTTTATTATCCTCGCATCCTACAATCTTACACTTACACCCTTGCCGCGAAGATATTCCTTAACCTCGCGAATCTCAAGCTCCTTGTAGTGGAACAATGATGCTGCCAATGCAGCCTCTGCTCCGGCATCAATAGCCTCATAAAAATGTTCAAGCTTACCTGCGCCACCTGAAGCAATAACAGGAATCTTTACCGCATCTGCAACAGCCTTGGTAAGAGGCAAATCATAACCTGCCTTGGTACCGTCACCGTCCATACTGGTCAGAAGGATTTCTCCTGCTCCGAGTTTTTCTACCTGCATAGCCCATTCAACGGCATCAATACCCATGTCAACACGGCCGCCGTTCTTATAGATATTCCAGCCTGAACCATCCTCGCGAAGCTTTGCATCAATAGCAACAACAACACACTGTGAACCGAACTTGTCTGCAGCATCACTCACAAGTCTGGGATTCATAATAGCAGCTGAGTTTACTGATATTTTGTCAGCGCCTTCGCGCAATATCATCTTAAAATCATCAACAGTTCTGATTCCGCCGCCGACAGTGAAAGGAATAAACACCTTACTTGCGACCTGTCTTACCCACTCAAGTTGTGTATTTCTGGAGTCACTTGATGCTGTAATATCAAGGAACACAACTTCATCCGCTCCTGCTTTATCATATGCAGCAGCTACTTCTGCGGGATCTCCGGCATCTCTTAAATTTACAAAATTAATTCCCTTAACTACTCTACCGTCTTTTACATCGAGGCAGGGAATGATTCTTTTTGTGTGCATAATTTATTTCTCTCCATTTGCAATATCAACAAAATTCTTAAGCATCTTAAGTCCCATATCCGAACTCTTTTCGGGATGGAACTGTGTAGCAAAAACATTTCCCTGCTCAACAGACGCATGAATTGTTGCTGCATACTCAGAAGTCGCCGTTACAATGCTTTCATCAGCTGCCTGAAGATAATATGAATGGACAAAATATACATATGTGTCCTCCGGAATATCCTTAAACAATCTTCCTTCATGAGGGAATTTAAGATTATTCCATCCAATATGAGGAATCTTCAATCCAACCTCCGGAAGTCTGGTAACCTTGCCCTTAAGGATTCCGAGACCTGTTGCTTCCGGACTCTCTTCACTGCTCTCGAACAAAAGCTGAAGACCAAGACATATTCCGAGGAAAGGAATATTCTTTGCCGCCACTTCACGCAAAACATCACTCAATCCGTATGAATTGAGCTTATCCATTGCATCACCAAAGGCACCAACACCGGGAAGAATTACTCCGTCAGCTGACAAAATAGTCTCTCTGTCTCTGGTAACTACTACATCCTCACCCAGTAAAATCAGTGCTTTTTCTACACTTTTAATATTACCTGCATCGTAATCAACTATAGCAATCATTTATTCATAACCCTTTCAATCAACCTACGGCTCAATGAAACCATTACCTGACATACCTTCCTCTTCGGGAAGCAAATCATCCATTTCAACAGGAATCTCTGTATCATCCGTAGGTGCTGTAGTATCTATCCCCTCAATAGGAGTATTTCCCGAAATATCATCGGTGTAGATATAATTCAATGCGTCCTCATAGTTCACACCGTTTACAATTGCATTGACAATTCTTGTATACACAACATCATCTTCAATCGCAGCAATAGCCTGTGCCTGTTCCTCAGACAAACTATACTTTGACTGCAAAATATCAACTATATTGCCGTAAACAGGTTCAACTTTATCAAGGCATCCCCACTCTTCGGAAGTATCCTTAAGTGCAGGATATGAATCAACCGACTGAATCAAACTGTCTAATGCCTTAACTTCACTGCCTTCAGATGCATAAACCTCATACTCACGAAGCCAAATCTGAATCTTCAATATACACTCAGATCTGTAATACATTACTGCATCGGAATCGTTGAGTTTCTTACCATACAGACTCTGATAACAAGTCTGATAGTCCTCATTCTTGAATGCATCTCTTCCTGTTATCTTAACAGTATAATCAGCAGTAAAATAAGTAATAAGGAAGATGGTAACACCAAACATGATGCATACAAGCGCAACCATAGTTATCTTCTTTTTAGATATCTTAGGCTCCGGCTTCTCATTTTCATCTACCTTCTTAAGCTTCTTTTCCTTCTTTTTCTTCGGAGGCTTCTTCTCAGGAAGATCCTCTGCAGATTCTTCATCTCCGCTCGAAGCTTTCTTTCCCTTTTTAGCCTTCTTTTTCTTGCCCTTCTTGCCTTCACCGTTCAATTCGTCAAGAATAGCTGCATTCTCATCAGACAAAATAATCTCAGACTTTTCGTCATCATCATCTTCTTCAGTAAGAAAATCCGCAATCTTTCCAAAGAAAGCCTTTATAGGATTAGTCTTTTTCTCCTTCTCAGGAACAGCATCTTTCTGCTCACCATCAGCTGTAGCTGCCTCAGCATTAGCATCATCCTGAAAATCAGTCTCAGAAAGCAATGCCTCAATTTCACTCATATCGGAATTTTGTTCATCACCGGAAAGAGTATTTGAGTCTACAATTTCATTAACATTTTCATTGAGGCTTTCATTTACGTTCTCGTTAATGTTATCTTTAGCTTTTCCCTTTGCTTGTTTCTTGGCAAGCTTTTCAGCTGCTTTAGCTTCCTTGGCCTTACGTTTAGCTTCTTTCTTTTCTTCCTTTAATCTAAGCTTTTCCGCCTTCTTAGCAGCTTTGGCATCAACAGGAGCCTCATCCCCTTCGGGAATACTGTCTATATCTATAGGTGGCATATCATTATTGTTAAGTAACGCTGATATACCTTCATCCACAGCTTCATTTCTCTCTGCCTTATCAAGCAGTTCTCCAATATCTTCAGCCTTTCCGTCGTTTGAAGTCTGAAGCAGTTCATCCAATGACATTGACTCACGTTCTTCGGAAGCAGAATCATCATCTGCAGCACGCTGAGCATTGGCAAGCATTTTCTCTATATCATTTTCGCCAAGCGCATCATCATCGTCATCATCAATGCTCTCAGCAAGCTCTTTTTTCATATCTTCGAGCTCATCAACGGAAAATGATGCCGAATCATTTGTATCATTCTCTGAATCAGGTGCAATAGCCTCGGTTAATGCCGCAATTTCTTCGGCATCCTGCTCTATACTATTGCTTGTTATATCATTATCAGAATTGTCGGTTGCTTCATTATCAAAAATGCCTGTTGCCTCTGCGTCCGGAACACCGGCTTCTTCTATAACAGAATCCGCAGCTGCTCTATTATCCAACTCATCAGTTACTCTATTATCAAAATCAACAGTTGCCTCATCATCAAAGTCTAAGGTAGGCTCACTAATTAATTCTTCAACCACATTACCATTTGATACTTCACTATCTACTGCTTCAACAGCATCATAATTCAATTCAGAAGAATCCACGGTATCAGCATTATTCAATCCATTGTCGTCAAATACTAAACCTGAATTCAAATCAGACGATTTATTACTAAAATGCTCATCGAAATTATCCACAGTAATAGGTTCAAGATTAAACCCGCTGAAATCTACCGTCTCCTCACTCTCAGGCGCAATATCATTAGTATCATGCTCACGTTCAATCACTTCAGGTATATCAGGCATCTGAGGCATAGACGGGAAATCCATATTGTTAAATACAGTTTCCGAACTTACACTGTTGCTGTCATCAATCTCAGGTATTTCAAAACCGAGTGACGCTGTCATCTCCGGATGATTAATAAGATTTTCAACCGGACTGTTTAAGTACTCCTCTAAAGCTCGTCCTGCCTCTATAGTTTCCTCGTCTAGACCTGACGCATTTTTTGCCAATGCCTGTACTGTATTATCAGCACCAACAGATTTCTGCAACTCAGACGCATCATCTGACTGATCAGACTCCATGGATGACATCAAATCAGCCATAAGATCGTTGATATCATTTGCTGATATCTCTCCTGATTCAGGTTCTAAATCATCTGTACTAAGTGAAGGAGCCTTATCAATAACAACACCCATTGTATCTACATCAACAGGTATTTCAGAATTTATTTTCTCATCAAAAACAGTCCCGTTCGAATTTGCCGGGACATTAAAATCTTCCAAAGCGGAAGTTTCCTTACTCACTGATGCATTATTACTTAACTCATTCTGATAGTCTTCTGATGACATTTATCAACCCATACTTTCTCAAAATATAGTTATACATACTCTACTATATTCTATCACAGCGATTATTAATATTCAACAAAACTAAAAGGACTAAGGCCTATAAACCTTAGTCCCAATAAACATATTTTTGTTCTTTACAGCTACGTATTATTTCAAATTCTTTACTAAGCCGTCCACAATCTTAACCAAATTTACAATCTCAGGCTTAGAAAGCTGCGCATCAGCGCCAAGTGCTTCACCCTTCTTCTTCATTTCCTCGTTTACAAGTGATGAGAAAATAATAACAGGGATATCTTTGGTAGCTTCGTCACTCTTAACAAGCTTTGTAAGTCTATGACCATCCATTTCAGGCATCTCAATATCGGTAATAAGAATCTTAACATGCTCATTCAATGTACCGTCAGCCTTACATCTTGTAATAACATCATATGCTTTCTGGCCATTTTCTGTATGAATAAGATTGGTATAACCTGCTTTGGTAAGTGAGTCTACAATCAACTTATTAAGAAGAACTGAGTCTTCAGCAATAAGAATAGGAACATCATTTCTTGAACGAGGTCCAAGTTCATTAATCTCACTAACCTTAAGTCCTGTCTCGGGGTTGATATCACATACAATCTTCTCAAAATCAAGGATAATGATCAGCTTCTCATCCTTTTTAATAATACCGGTAGAAACACTAGCCTCTGCTGATGAAATTGTTGCATCCGGCTTGATAATATTTCTCCAAGATACTCTGTGAATTCCAAGTACAGAATCTACATGAAATGCAATGTTTAATCTATTAAAATTAGTGATAATAAAGAGACCTGCCTCCTCAGAAGTGCCTCTGCCAAGACAATTCTTAAGATCAATTGCAGTAATCATTACATCTCTTGGCATAAAAATACCTTCGATGCTGGGATGTGAATTAGGTACGGGAGTAATATTCTGATAAGGAATAATTTCCTTAATCTTAGCTACATTAATACCATATGAGAACTTACCTATAGTAAATTCAAGAATTTCAAGTTCGTTAGTGCCGTTTTCCAACAAAATCTTAGTATCCATTATAGTCCTCTCATTCTGTCTGCGATTAGCGACTTAAACTCTATTTGGTAAAATTATACCATAAATGATAAAAAATGAAACTATTTATGTGTAAAAATCATAAGAAAATATATTAAGAATAAATAAAAAAAATCCATGTCGTTTGACATGGATTAGAATATTAATTATTCCTTCAAAACCGAATGCGAATCATTGACTTTACATCTTCCAAAATCTTTATCTTCCCTTCCTGGATAAGCCATCGACCGATTAGTAAGTGTCAGCTGAAAACGTTACCGTTCTTACACCTCACTCCTATCAACCTCATACTCTCTGAGGGGTCTTAACACTTATGTGTGAGATATCTCATCTTGAGGGGGGCTTCACGCTTAGATGCCTTCAGCGTTTATCCCTGCCGGACTTGGCTACCCTGCCATGGCGTTGATCGCCAACAGGTGCACCAGTGGTCCGTCCATCCCGGTCCTCTCGTACTAAGGACAGCTCCTCTCAAATATCCTACGCCTGCGCCGGATAGGGACCGAACTGTCTCACGACGTTCTGAACCCAGCTCGCGTACCG
>JAKSRV010000095.1 GCA_024403435.1 Lachnospiraceae bacterium | reverse complement strand
TAGAAGGACAGGGAATGGGTCTTTGGACACGGGTTCGACTCCCGTCTACTCCACTTTTCTATGAAAGCTTGTAAATTCAAGGAATGTGCCAAACAACTTGATTTTACAGGCTTTTTTAATATTTCGATTTTAATTACTTCAAGTGACTTTATTTATAAGCTTTGATATAATGAATATAACTATGCAAACCTATAGCTGTTATGAATTTAGGATAAATGAGGACATATATGGCTTCTGAAAAGAATAAAATAATTGTTGCGGGCTATGAATTCAATAATGCAAATGATGCAGCCTTGGCGAGAGAAGAAGTTAAAAAGGTTGAATATATCAGAACTCATCTTGATACTTCCAAGCCTGATAAGGTGTTAAAGGTTTTGAAAAAAGCTATAGAGGAACGTATTTTTAAGACTCCGATCGGCATGGATTTTATCAGAGAGATTCAGATGTTTTTGATTAATCAGTGCGGATATGCGGAAGAGGAAGTACCATGTATTCCTGTTACGCCGCAGTATAATCGCGCCCTGAGAAGTGAAGCGGGAGAAACGAGCGGAAAGAGTTCTGCTGAGAAGAAGGAAAAGGTTCCTCCGTTATTGATTTCTGTGATTCTGAATATTTTGCTGGTTATTGCGGTTGCGGCGATGTTTATTATTACATTGAAGTCTGATAATCCCAATATTCTTAATTATGAGACGGCTATTAACAATAAATATGCATATTGGGCTGAACAGCTCGATGAGCAGGAGAAGAACCTGCGCGAAAAAGAAAAGGAAATCAAAATCCGTGAGATTGAACTGAAAGAGCGGGAAGCTGAGCTTGAAACCGACAATTAATCGTATTTTATTACAATATTTCACAGATTTTTCATATACGATTGCTATACTTAGTGGCGTATATAGATGATTGAGGCTTTTATGAAAAAGTTATTGGTAATGGGTTTAGTGCTCGCAGCAATGCTTGTAGGCTGCGGAAAAATAATCGACGATCCTGATGACCCCAATGGTTCACGTCCTATTTTTGGGGGGGCGTCAGGAAATCCTGATTACAGCATGTCATATAATGTCAGTGATGGTTATTTTCACCATATTATCATTGGCACAACCGGTGGTGAAGAACCGCACGAATTTGATGAGAATGGAATATGCATATATTGTAAATATGATAAGAGTACATCTTATCATAGAGAGTTCGAATCCGATGGTGTAGGTTATTATGTTTATTGCAGCAGCGTAAAACAGGTTGTCATATATAAAGATGTAAATGGTTGTGTTTATAGAGTATGCCTTGATATGGGAATATCGGATATTCATGACGAGGATGATCTGTATGGTGATGCTGATATTCTGAAGGAATATATTGACAGTAACCAATATGCTGAAGCTGTTGAGTACATTGATACGTATTTAGCTCCTGAAAAAAGTGGACGCAAACGATATGTTTTGGTATCTGTACCGATTGATAAGACAGATGACGTTGCGGACACAGACATTTATCCGTATACGATTTCAGCATGGTCTTCATATGAGTATGTAGATTATTATCCTCCATATACAATCCTCGATTGGAAGGATGAATATCAATATTATTGTGAACATCCTGAAATATCATTCCAGTTATACTTTTTCTATGATTGGGAAGACCGTCATGTGAGTAGCGAATTCGAAAGTTATGTCGATGAAAACGGTGAATTTGTACCTACTAAGCCTATAGATTTGCCGCGATATTTAGATTTTATGGTGGGGTTGCAATCTGCAGATTTGTCTGATTATGATAAGTATTATGTTGTGGTTGACAGTGACAACAATGTGATTATGTATCATAGCAAAATAGAGAACGAACATGATGACGGTTTCTTTGATGAGATAGAGATACTTACCGGTACTATAACTGACAGACTCAAAAGAATGCTTGCTAAAGAAGCATATTTGGCAGACAGAGCCGACAGAGGGCATTTTTTTAGTTCGGAATACGTCGATGCTGTGCTTCGATTTGTTGAAGAGACTGATGTTACATATCCGCATACTGTTGAGGTTGAAGGCACTGAAATAACCTTTGCGAACTGGTATGAGGAATATGAGTGGAATATAGAAACTAATAAATAGTATTTGAAAGATTATTTGGGGTGGACATTTAATGGATAAATTAAAAATTCTGGTCGTAGATGATGAAGGCAGAATGAGAAAAATAGTTAAGGATTTCCTTGTAAAGAGCAATTACGATGTTATAGAAGCAAGCAATGGACAGGAAGCTTTGGATATTTTCTTTGAGGATAAGAATATCGCATTGGTAGTGTTGGATGTCATGATGCCTGTGCTGGATGGTTGGGATACTGTGAAGGAAATCAGAAAGTATTCGAAGGTGCCGGTTATTATGCTTACAGCCCGTGCTGAAGAACGTGATGAGCTTATGGGATTCGAACTCGGTGTTGATGAATACATTACCAAGCCATTCAGTCCCAAGATTCTGGTAGCCAGAGTAGATGCGGTGCTCAGAAGAACTACCAATATGGAACAGAACGGTTTGGTCGAGTGCGGTAGCATCAAAATAGACAAGGTGGCTCACCAGGTATATGTAAAAGAGGTACCTATTGAGCTCAGCTACAAGGAATTTGAGTTGCTTGAGTATTTTGTTGAGAATAAGGGCATTGCGCTTTCAAGAGAAAAGATTCTTAATAACGTATGGGATTATGATTATTTCGGAGAGGCCAGAACTATCGATACTCACGTAAAGAAACTTAGAAGCAAGTTGGGCGAGGAAGCCGGAGATATGATAAAAACCATATGGGGAATGGGTTACAAGCTGGAAGAGAACTAAGATATGGGATCAGGCGATAGCAAAAAAAAGAATAAGCGAAAGCACAAGTTCCCTATCAGAGTTCAGTTTTCTTTGATATTTATTGCATGCATGGCGGGAATTTTGGCGCTGTGTATTTTTGCCAATACGGTTTTGCTTGAGCGCTTTTATCAGAACGAAAAGCTCACCATTATTAAAGATGCATATAAGATGGTATATGAGCTTGTAGATGACAGTGCGTATAAAGGCACGGAGCAGGAAAAAGAACTTGATGAGATATCGGTTGTTAATAATGTATCTATTATCATAGTGGATTCAGGTTCGGAGACTCTGTATGTCTCTATGAATTGCGAACGTGATATGGAATTTGTTCTCCTGGGATATATTTTCGGCAAAGAGAGCCAAATAGAGAACGTTGATGTCATTGAAAAGAACGATGACTACACAATTCGTAAAGTATTTGGCAACGGACAGGATTACATAGAAATGGTCGGTAGATTCAGTGAGGGTGTTTCCTTCTTGATGAGAATACCGATGTCCAATATCGAAGAATCGGCGGCTGTGGCCAATAGGTTTTTCATTTATGTATGTGTGCTCGGAGCTGTGGTCGGAGCTATTGTAATCAGAGTTGTAACAAAGAGACTGACAAAGCCTATAGAGGAATTGAACAGTATTTCGGAGAAGATGGTAAACCTGGATTTTAATGCCAGATATACAGGCCATCATGTTAATGAAATCGGAGTCCTTGGTGACAATATGAATAAGCTCTCCGAGTCTTTGGAGCATTCTATATCAGAATTGAAGACTGCAAATATTGAGCTTCAAAAGGATATTAAGAAAAAAGAGGAGCTTGATAAGCTGCGTCAGGAGTTTATTGCGAATGTATCGCATGAGCTAAAGACTCCGCTGGCCATTATTCAGGGCTATGCTGAAGGATTGAAGGACGGTATATCCGATGATCCGGAGAGCATGCAATATTACTGTGAAGTCATTATTGATGAAGCAGGTAAAATGAATAATATGGTCAAGCAGTTCCTTAATCTGAATCAGCTTGAGTATGGTAGTGATAAAACGGTGATGGAAAGATTTGATATCACTGCGCTTGTCAGAAACTATATTGAATCGGCCGGAATGTTGGCAAAGCAGGATGATATAAAGATTATTTTTGAATGCGATGAAGATATATTTGCCTGGGGCGATGAGTACAAAGCAGAAGAAGTGCTCACCAATTACTTCTCAAATGCGGTTCATTATTGCCAGGCTGATATAAACGGTGAAAAGTATATAAAAATAGACATTCATAGAACAGATAACCGAATACGAATAAGTGTATTCAATACGGGAAGTCCTATACCGGAGGATTCGTTGCCAAGATTGTGGGACAAGTTTTACAAAGTTGATAAGGCGAGAACCAGAGAGTATGGCGGAAGCGGAGTCGGTCTATCTATAGTAAAAGCAATTCAGGAAAACATGAGAATGGGTTACGGCGTGGAAAACAAAGAAAGCGGTGTTGTTTTCTGGTACGAACTAGAGGGAAGCGAATATGCGAATTAGTTTTTCAACAGAATCAGAACAACTTGATTATGAGATTGCTGCATTGAAGAAGGCTTCAAAAGAGCCTGCATTTGCGCAATATCTTTGCAATGTTGAGTCCAGACTGATCGGAAATCCCGATGATGCGAAGGCACTCAGACATGAAATGATTAATAACTACAATAAATACTGCGAGCGAATGACTGCAGCAGGTATAGATGTTGCATATACATTTCATGATGCAGTTTATCCGGGAATGGAGGCACCACTTGTATTGGAGCCTCAGAAGCAGCCTGCTCAGAATACAGAAATGAACAATGGCCCGATGAATAATGTACCGCCTGTAAATATGGCAGACATGAACCAACAGACAGTGATTCCGCCTGTACCGGCTCCAACGGTTATGGGACAACCCGGTATTAATCAACCGGTTATGAATCAGCAGATCATGAACCAAGCGGCCATAAATCAACCTGCTATGAATCCGCAGATCATGAACCAAGCGGCCATAAATCTGCCTGCTATGAATCAGCAGAGGATTGCTCAGCCTACGCCTAATAAGTCTGCAGCAACTAAGCCGGAAACTTCGGCTCCTAATAAGAACAGAGCTGAATTTGCGGTTGGTGTTGTGGTACTCAGTGTGCTTGGTACTGTATTGATACTCACCGGAGCAATCATGCTTTCAGTGAATTTCTTTGATACTACATGGCAGGGAATTAGTCTTTATGCTGTTTGCGTAGCATTGTTTCTTTTTTCAGAGTTGTTTATACGCCGTACTGTGGATAAGTTATCGGCGGTGCTTACCAGTTTGTCCATTGGTGGAGCATTTGTCTGTACGTTGGTAGACTATTTTGCATTACATATATATAATGCTCCGGTCACTATTGCGATACTCTTTGTGTTGTCGATAGGTGTTGGCGTCTATAGTTATTTTAGGAACAGTTTCCTGTTCTCGCTTATTGGTTATTTTGCTTCTTTTACAACTCTTTCATTATTGACACAGTGTGAGAGAAGCTCTGAAGTATATTGGATTTTGGGAATATTACTGGCATCGACTCTGCTTTGGACAGTTTCTCCGATGAAGAAAAATGGAAAAGCATTTAGTATTGTCCAGGTATTTTCGCATATCTTCCTTACATTTTGGTATACACCAACCATAAGCGGATTTTTCGATAATACAGATGATTGGCTCAGATGTTTTATTTTACTTGCCGCTTCTTATACAGTGTTGAATGTAATGGTGCTGATGAATGGCATAAAATATTATAAGGATACTGATAGCGAGGGTCGCCGAGTAAGCGGTTCAAATGCGGTATTCTACAAAATAATGATTATTGTTGCTAATGCAATTTATGCACTTATGTTTGTAATTTCTTATGCAGCAATGGAACCTGAAAACCGTATTTGGGGAATGGTTATAAGCGGATGTGCAATAATTATCTCCAATGCAATAGCCGCATACGTATTGTATGTCAAAGACAGCTCATTATGGATTGTCTGTGCATGCACTATGGCTTTTACCGGAACTACATGTCTTGGATGGAACGAGAACAGATGGGGAGGACTGATAGTATGTATTGCGCTGATGGCAGGATTAAGTGTACTTACATACTTCAAGCAGAAAACAGCATTTAAGATTTGCGATTTGCTGCTCAAGATTTATATGTTTATCATTATGTTCTATCAAGCAACTGAATGTAATGATGCACCGTATGTTACTAAGTACATTTGTATAGTTGGAGCGCTGGTTGCTATCGGTTGCGCTACAGGATATAAATTGCCTATACAGATAATAATGACTTTTCTTCTTGCATGGGATGTTAGTCAACTGGTTGCCATTGAAGCTCTACCGGTTGTTGTTACAGGTATAATGGCGTTGGCTGTCGGTGCGTTCCATAATATTAAGTGGTTAAAATCCAAAAACATGTATGCTTTTGATATTATTGTTTGGATTGTGCTTTTGATATTTACACTTTTACTATATATACCTATATTCAGAGATGAGCTTGCGACAGTCACGTTGACACTTATTTTGGGATTGGCAATTATGATTCAGTATTATTTCAAGAGATATAATACTTTCCTTGCCGGAAAAATATTGCCGCTGGGTATATTTATTACGATTTTTGTGCCGATATTTAAATTAGAGAACCTTGTTGTTAGTATTATTTTGATGTGCCTTGCACTACTTTGTGTTGCACTTGGATTTATATTTAAGCAAAAGGGAATCAGAATATATGGTCTTGTGCTTGCGATGATAGTCTGTGCAAAAATCGGATTCTTTGATTTCTGGAGTTCAGAGATACTTATAAAGACAATTATGTTCTTTGTAGTAGGTATTATCGCTTTGGTTATTGCCGGCGTATATATTGGCGTCGAGAAGAGATTGTCTAAGCTGAGCAAGGTTGAATAAATTAGTGGGATTGTAGAAGTTAAGCTTATGATAAGTAGAAAAATGAAAAACAGAATAGTGTTTGGTGCGTGTGCATTCGCATGCGCAGCTTCATTGTCTGCCTGCAGTATCGAAGCTTCTCCGTATACACAGGAAGAGATTGATATGATAGGTGAGTATTCCGCGTTGCTGATTGCCGGAAACAATCCTGACAGTTCGCGTCTTGTTGATATGGAAATTGCTGAAGATGAAGACGGGGCCGAGGAGAAGACAGAAGAGATCGACGAAACTGAAGAACCTGCGGAAGATACAGTTGATGATATGAATGACGATGCTACAGAGCAGGATGAGGTGTCTGACGAAACTGATAAGCCTGAAATAGATGTAGTAGATGTATCTGCGGATAATACCGATCCGGCCGGACCAACACTCGAGGAGTTCTTGCAGTTTGCAGAAGGACTTACGATAACTTACAAGGGGTATGAGTGCAGAGAATCCCTCACTAATCAATCGGGAAGTTATTTCTATGATCCGGAAGAAGGTAATTGTTTCTTTATTTTGAATTACACTGTATATAATTCATCCGGAAGTACTCAAGATGTAGATTTTCTTTACGGTGGATATTCGTTCGGTTTGAATATAAACGGAACAAAAAGTGTTGTTGCTCATGAGATACCGATAAATGAAGATTTACCTACTTATATAGGTAGACTGGCTGATGGTACAGGGGTGAATCTGATGATTACATTTGAATGTGACAGCAGTCTTGCGGATAGCGTTGAAAGCTTAAAACTGACTGTTAAGAATTCAGAAGGTTCATGTTCAATCGTGCTCGAATAAATTGGTAAAGTTGCACTTACAAATAACAAAAAAAGTACTTAAATCTGCATTTTATACAAAACTGTAAAATGCAGATTTTTTTTTGAAAAAAGCTGTTGACACTAAAATACAAAAGTGATATTCTAACAAAGCTGTCGCTGATGAGCGGAAGCAAATAAGTGAAAATGTTCCTCGTGTAAAACACTCGGAACAGCGCAATGACCTTCGGTCATCCCACTCGCGTTTGTAAGCAAACGCTGTTGGGATCAGCAATCAAGATTGCTGATTGCTTGTACCTTGATAACTGAACAGCAATGCAACCCTGAATAACATTCCAACCATTCAGAAATGAATGCCGATCGAGGAACTCTGATCCAAGATCGGGAGGAAAAATTTCAGAGAACAAACAAACCTAATTACAGTAAATGTAATGGATAAGCCAGTTTTATACTAGCTTCAAGGAAAAAACAATCAACATGAGAGTTTGATCCTGGCTCAGGATGAACGCTGGCGGCGTGCTTAACACATGCAAGTCGAACGGAGTTAATCGAAGCTTGCTTTGATTAACTTAGTGGCGGACGGGTGAGTAACGCGTGGGTAACCTGCCGTATGCTGGGGGACAA
>JAKSRV010000094.1 GCA_024403435.1 Lachnospiraceae bacterium | reverse complement strand
ATTATCGCATATATCTTATTGTAAATCTGGTTCCGTTTTCATTGTCCTTTTCGTAGCTTTCGGCGATTATATATCCGTTATCTCTGCGAACTATACTGTCTGCCAGCGACAATCCTATTCCCACACTGTCTATCACTGATGTCTCTCCTCTGTAATAGCGTGTAAAAATCTTGCCGGCTTCCTCTTTACTGATTGGCTCGCCGTCATTTTCAATCTGTATCTCCGAATACATTTCATATTCGGTAAAGCTTATCCTAACAGTGCTCTCAGCATGTTCAATACCATTTTTAAGAATATTGGATATCGCTTCAATCTCCCAATATTCATCGCAAAAAATCGTACTTTGACCGTGCTTTTCATCACCGGTTTCAGTATTGGTGTAGCTTATATCCACGCCCTTAAGATCACACAATGCCAATACATTTTCTATCGACTTATTTATGATATGATCAACCGGCACATCATTTTGCACAAACTCGATTGCATCCGCATCCAGACGCGAAAGCTTTAGAAGCATCTGAACCATTTGATTAATCTTGTTGGTATCCCTCTTGGCATTACCTACAAGCAGCATTCTCTTTTCTTCCGGCAAATCGGGATACTCTTCTAAGTTCTCTAAATTAATCAACAGCGAAGTAATCGGTGTCTTGAGCTGATGTGAAATATCAGATAATGATTCCTTGAGTTTTTCCTTGTCCTCGCGGGAATTTTCCGCAGCCTCGCGACAGGTTATCGCAGTCTTGTATATCTCATTTTCAAGAATTGAAAGCTTGCCCTCTTCTCCGGTATTCATATCATAGCTGTAATCACCGGAATTAATCTTGGCCAGTTCAGCTGTGATATCCTCAAGCTTTCTATCCCAATATGCAAAAATACGATTTACTGTTACAAAAATAACCACACTGAGAAGCACTGCCGCAGCAATATCAATTGCCAGGTAAATAGTAAAAAGCTTGTTATTATCATCTATAGCAGATGAGACCGCGATATCTATTCCGTATTCGCTCAGCACATCATCATATCCAGTCAATGTGGACGAATCACTGCTCATCAGACGTATTATAGCGTTAACATCGACATCCGGATATTTCTGCCTTATTGTATCGCATACCGCATTGATACGCAGGTTATAGTTGTAATTGATTTTCCGGTACTGAATCATTCCCAGCAGAATGATTATCAGGCAGACACATGCTATATATACAAGTGCAAATATTATTCTTTTTTTCTTGGAATACTTATTCATGAGTGTCTATCCTATAACCGATTCCTTTTACTGTCGTGATTATATCCTCGCCCAGCTTCTCTCTGATACGCTTCATATATACAGTAACAGTGTGATCGTAAACATCATTTCCTGTAGCTTCCCATATGCAGTCAATAACCGCATTACGGCTCACCACCTTATCATGATTATCAATCAACAGGCCGAGTATCTTCTTTTCAAGGCTCGACAGTGCAATCACTTCTCCTGTCGCTTCCTTTCTTACCTCTCCTTTATCCCTGTCGAAAATAATCCCCTGAACCTTAATCACATCAGCCACAGACTGCTTTTTGAGCACTCTGTTGACTCTTGCCATCAACTCTCTGGTAGAAAAAGGCTTGGTAATATAATCCTCTGCTCCGAGATCAAAACCACGCACTATATCATTTTCGCTATCACGTGCGGTTAGGAAAAGAACCGCCAATCCTGTTCCCGACAATTCGTTTTTATAATAATCAAAACCATTTCCGTCAGGCAACGATACATCTAACAGAACAAGGCTGGGAGCCTCGTCCTTGACGATTCTCCCGGCCTCCTTAAGTGTACCTGCAACCAGTAGCTGCTGCCCATTTAACTCAAATGAAAGCTTCAGACCTTCTGCAATACCTTCATTATCTTCAACCAATAATACTTTTGCCATTATATGTTCTCATTCTTTATAGTCTCTATTATATTTCTCTTATTAATTCGTCCGAGAGAAACACTTATTATAAGGTATACCAAAACGAGCACAACTGCAATGCTAATTACTATTGCTGCTATAGGAGCATGATAAACAATCACAGATCCCTCGGTACACATATAATACCAGGCAAGCAGTGTAATCCCCACTCCTACGCTCACACCTATAATGAGTGATTTTGCGCTTGTAAATATACTCTCAAGTACTACCATTTTTCTAAACTGTCCGTCAGTCATTCCTATACTGCGAAGTGTTGCAAAATCCTTGGCTCTGAGCTCTGTACTTGTACCAAGTGTATTGATAATATTGGTGATACCGATCAATGCAATAACAGCTATAAGTCCGTATGCGAAAATAGCAATCAAAGTATAGAACGATCTTTCATCACGTGCCTCTCTGTCTCTGTTAACTATATAACACTCATCACCAAACACATCAGCGTTCTGCTCAAGCATATCCTCAAGATTATCCTGAAGCTGATCGGCCGATACTGCCTCAATAGCCACCCTATCTACAATTCTGTTAAGGTCAAGTACCTCATCCAAATTGAGCATTTCAAAGGTTGATGTACTCATAATGATTGCAGGCCAGTCGCCCTGATAGCCAAGGCCCATAGGAACAATTTCCGTTTCAAATCCAACCGGTAAAGCATATGTCTTTTTGTTTTTTTCCGGCATGTCGTAATCGCCTTCATCAACGGAGTAATTCGGGTTAGATACACTGATTTTGTTATCTTCATAATCACAGGTTCTTATCTGACCCATACTCTGTATATTTATATAATTGTAAAACACTACCTCTCCGGTATTAATACGCTTGTTAAGGCTCCTTACATATTCGTTGAAACTGTTATCATCCAACACCCAAACCTGCGTGCTATCAACGAATGAACCGTATTCATCGTCAATCTCGACACCTTCACGTTCCAATGATTTCCTCAGTTCCTTTGACATATCAACATTTTCAAAGTACAACAAATTATATGAAATGTAGGATATAGACTTTATATCATCAAAGGTATCAAAATAGCTCTCAATATCTTCAGATTTTAATCCCTCCTTATATAAAGACACCTGTATATTACTTTTTTCTTCAATATATGAAGAACGAGAAACGCTGAACAGCATCGACATAAAATATGACACTACTATGAATGTCAAAGTGCAGATTGCTATAGAAACAACCGACGTTCTGTACTTACGTTTATTTCTCTTTATATTTTTATATGCAATCACACCACCGACACCCCATATCTTGGAAATATATCCGGGTGCCTTTATCTTCTTGGCATTAAGCTTAATCTCATTAGTGTTTCTGATTGCCTCTATAGGAGTAATTTTTCCTGCTCTTACAGTAGCGCTTATCGAAGAAAAATAGATTGTAAGAATGCCAAGCACTACAGATATCGCTATTGGTACCCATGATATTTCAAATCTGATAATCTGATCCGTAAGGAATGCTCCCGCAATCAGCGCATTACTTATTTTACTTAAGATAAATGAAGCCAACAGTCCGAGTCCTATGCCGCCCGGAAGTCCTACCGCACCGGTAATCAATGCCTCAAAAGCAACACTCTTTCTGATTTGTCTTCTTGTAGCACCGATACCTGCAAGCATACCGTACAGGCGGATTTTCTCTGATACAGATATCTCAAAGCTGTTCTTGATGCAGTATACAGAAGTGATTACGATAACCAGTCCCACAAATCCTGCAATGGCAAACAATGTTACAAACATTGAATCGATAGGCCATACCCTCTGATATCTGATCAGCCAGGTGTTGAATTCCCAGTTATATTTTGTCTGCGGCAATACAGTGTTAAAGTAAAAGTCCCAGTCTTCTTCAGTCGCCGAACCATTCCAGCCTGCGCTGTCCAGTTCATTGAAAGCCGCGAAATATTCCTTATATTCATGGATACCAAGCATTGATGCAACAACATCATCAATCTGAGCAAGTCCCTTATCGGTAAGTTCGATATATACTTTATCAATAGTATCCTTACCTTCTGACACACTGTCTGTTGCAGGATCTGCGACAGCAGCTGCAGAACCGTTTCCGTCAAATACTGTTACAAATGTATATCCCGGGCAAGAGTAAGGCTCAACCGCAAAAGAAGCTCTCTGAACCATGCCAACGATAGTATATGTGCGTTCTACAGAATCTACGATTTCTTCCTCACCGAACTTTAAGTATTCTGTATAAATATTAAGTTCATATGATTTATCCTCGGCATCCTTCTCAACTCTTCTACCGATTTCAAGAGTAATGGTGTCTCCAACCTTAAGTCCGACGCGTCCATTGGTATTAACATGGCGAGATATCAAAATCTCTGAGCTGTTTTCGGGCATTCTGCCGTCACACAGGCAAAAAGGAATATTTTCCAATGAATCGATGTCATATGATGTCACATATGCATATGGCTTGTATTCATTCTCACTGCCTTCAAGCCATGCAAAACCAAGAGCACACTCTGTATAAACATTTGCTACATAGCGATTCTGTTTGAATTTCTCCACATCGCTCGGCTCTACATCCTGAAAGCAAATATGATAATTACCGTTTTGCTCCTTTTCTCTCTCAATAATGCTGGTTCTGAAGCTGCCCGTAATGGTAAAAAGAGCTGTCAGCAATGCTATAGCAAGTATGATTCCTATGATTGATACGATTGTTCGCTTTTTATTTAACATCAAATTCTTGATGACTAATTTTTTTATAATATTCATTTCATTCCCCACTCTGAATTTCTAAAAGTTACATTCTCTGCGACGTACCATTTACACAATTTTACCGTCTTCAATTCTGATAATTCTGTCGGTAGCCTTGGCCAGCTCCATATTGTGAGTAATCATAATAATCGTCTGATTGTACTCTCTGTTAAGTCTCTTAAGTATCTCCATTACCTCGTTGCTTGATTTTGTATCAAGATTACCGGTAGGCTCGTCGGCAAGGATTACAGAAGGCCTTGTGATAAGTGCTCGTCCGATTGATGTTCTCTGCTGCTGTCCTCCGGAGAGCTCATTCGGAAGATTATTTCTGCGCTCGCCCAATCCTAAAATACTAAGCATCTTGTCCATCTCTGCCTTGTCTACCTTTCGTCCGTCAAGCTCGAGAGGCAGCGATATATTTTCCTCGACATTCAGAATCGGAATCAGATTGTAGAACTGATATACGATTCCAACCTGTCTTCTTCTGAAGATTGCGAGCTTGTCGTTATTCAGCTCAAATATGTCTGTTCCGTTGATATTGACCTTACCTGAAGTAGGCTTGTCTACGCCTCCGAGCAAATGAAGCAGTGTTGACTTACCCGAACCACTGGCTCCTACTATAGAAAGGAATTCGCCCTTCTCAACCGTCAGGCTTACATTATCCAACGCCTTTACCTTGTTATCACCGTTACCATATACTTTTGAAAGATTTTCTACTCTTACGATTTCCATTATTTTTTCTCCCTATTCTCCCCCGTTACTATTTCTCGGAGCTTATGCTGTAATATTACCAATGTAAAGTTACAGATAAGTTACTTATAAAAAAATTTGTAAAAAAAGAAAATTATATAAAAGTATATAGACCTATGAAAAATATATAGACATATAAAAAGTGCTGTGAACCTGTAATTTAGGTTCACAGCACTTTTACTGCTTAATTATTCATTTACTACCAACTGATTATTTCTTGGTATCAATCTATCTTGGTATCAATATTTCTCGATATTAATCCGTCACCCTGCTACTATTTTTCGTAATCAAATATGCAGAATCTATCCGCAGGCTTTACGTAGTACGGGCTCTTCTCATTTACTTCATAAACCTCATAAAACTTATCGCACAGTGCCAATACAGAATTGATTCTCTCATGATTGGGCACATGTCCGTCCTGACTGAATACAAAACTGCTATACTCTTCCTTCGCTACACGTCCGTATTTTCTCGCGTAAGCGGTGAAAAACTGATCGTAATCAATGTTTTCTTTCTTTTCCAGAGTGGTAATGGTTGCCTTCATACCAATGATATCAGACATTCCCTCATTAAGAACTACATATCCATTTATAGAAGCTCCAAAATCAGTCTTCATATCCTGGTAATAGGTATAGGTATTATCGACAGACTGTCTGTAGTAATCAGCGTATTCATCCCATCTGTCATCATACTCATAAGTCTTCTTAAAGCCTATATGTGACGCATCATAAGCATGTCCGATCTCATGAGCGATTGTAGTGCCGATCATAGCCATTTTCTCTTCGTAAGAAGCATCATTCCAAAGATAATCATCTGCAAAATATCCAAGGCATATAACTATAGAATTACTCTCGGGATCATAAAATGCATTATTCTGATAAAGTGATATTCCGGATGTATCGGTATAAACATTTTCTTTATCGTCAAAATGCTCCACCAGCATACGCTGTGCATATTTTCTGTTGCTGTTACGCTGTGAAATAATCGTATCAACCAGATTATCGGCAACCACCATATCCTCGAGATGATTGTAATCGTTATAGCTTCCCCAGTGATAGGTAATCAATCCTGCTTTATTCTTCATACGTTCGATTTGAACTGCATTCAGCCAGTCTACAGTATCGAAGAATGTTTTATATCCACCTACAATCTCCTTGGTAATAGCTACAACTTCTTCCTTTATCTCATCGGTTACATACTTTGAAGTATAATATGCCGCTACAGCGCCCTCATCATACATCAACGTCTGATAAATCGCATCATATCTTCCTGCTTCTTCGGCAGATATCTCATCCGCTCCACAGATTTCTCCGATAACCGATGTTCCCGCTATCACAAGATCTGCCGAACCGTAATAATGTAACTTTTCTACTATAGTACAAGCATAGAAATCACGAATCATTTCAATATTGGCATCAGTTATATTGGTATTTAACCATTCAACATAACCGTCTGACTTAAAGAAATAATAATCTTCATCACCGAAACGGTCTACCAAAACACAATGCTCAGCCTGTAATATTCCCAACAAATCTATCGAACAGTCAATCTCAACCCAGCCGTCGGCTCCGCAGGTCCATAGCTCATCAGTATAGTTATTGTAAAAATCTCGAACCACCTGATCGAAAGCACATCCGTTCTCAGCAATTTTTGCTGCTTCCTCCTCAGAATATCCGAGTACAACAAACTCTTTCGCAATACCCGCCTTCATTATTTCAGTCTGTTCAGGCGTAATATCTCTGTACAATTCATACATCGGTACAGGTCTGAATGCAGGGAAAAACATTAGTCCGGTCGATTCTACATAATACAGATTACAGATATTATTGAAGGTAGCATAATCACTGTCCTCCATTACAGCCTGAAGCTGGCTGACATTCTTGATACCAAGGACATGATCTGTCAGTTCTTTTATACGTGGCATAGCAGCTACGTTATGCTGCTCTGCGTCTTCGCACTGATAATACAGCGCCGACATTTTATACATCGGATCGTCCTCAGAGAAATCTTCCGGCTTAGTTTCCTTAAAAATCTCATCGAGACGTTCATACATTCTATAGATGCTTTCATCGTCTCTGTTTACAGCAATCTCATCAGCATCCAATTGATTGGCATTCATCCAATCCTCGTTCGCATACAGATAAAAATCATTTATCTGTACCTTCTCCTCGCCATCTGCAGTCACTACCACCGTCGACGAAGGCTGATTTGCTGCAGCATCACCGGCTCCCCCATTGCCTCCGCTGCAGCCCGCCAACGACGCTGCCATAGCCATACTCAGTGCCATACATCCAAAGCGTTTAAGTTTTTTTGTCCTCATAAGAACCCCCTAAATCTTGTGTTTTCAAAATAATTAACTTAATACTTTTTTAGGTACGAAAACCTTATGTCCAAATTAATAGTATCACACAATATTTCACAAATATATGCCATTGGTTGCGGAATAAAACGATATATTCCGCAGATTTGGCTGTTTAAACAAAGAGACACCGACGCTTATAAAAACGTCGGTGTCTCGAAAAAATTAAAACAATTTATATGAGAAAAAAGTTTGTTAAATTTAGTACTGTATTAGTTCTCAGAGATGTTCTTCCACTTCCAGTTAGCGATCTCAGGAAGGTCCATACCAACCTCATGGATGTACTGCTTGTGCTCAACGAGCTTATCGCTCATCTTCTGGTAGAGGTAAGCGCCTCTGTTACCAAGATCAGGCAGATACTTGAGAGCGGTCTGAACAAGGTGGAAACGGTCTACATCGTTCTGTACACGTACGTCGAAAGGAGTAGTAATGGTACCCTCTTCCTTGTATCCGCGAACGTGCATAAGTC
>JAKSRV010000093.1 GCA_024403435.1 Lachnospiraceae bacterium | reverse complement strand
GGAAGAAATCTTTTATCCCTTTTATCTGCGACATCGTTGGTTTTCATACAATTCAACGCAAACCTTCACTTCTCAGTGGCATTCCAAATAATCAAAAATAAACTTCGCATCCCCTTTTTAAGATTTCATCTTTAGGCTGAACCGGATGCATGCAAACCAGATATGGATGGCAACGCACCACTCAGGCGCACCGCCATCCATAACCATTTTCCAATATTAAGTATTACTCTACTACTTCAAGAACCTTGTAGTAAGCTTCCTTTTTCTCGCCTTCCTTATGGAAAAGAAGGGGATAGCTGGTCTCGCGACGGAAGCCGGTAAGCCAGCTGGTCTCATCAAGGAGATTCCAGAAGGTTACTGAAGTGATATTAGCCTTGCCGTTCTTCTTAACATCAACCATTGCCTCGAAGAGTGCCTTGTATCTCTCAGCAAGAGCATGCATTGATTCCTCAGAAGGATCTGCATTGTGGATATCAAGCTCGGTAATCTGAACCTGAAGTCCGAGTGCACCGTACATCTCTGCTGCAGTCTTAAATTCCTCGATAGTAGGATGGTCCATAATAAGATGAGACTGCATTCCCATACCGTCAATATTTCCTGCAGCGATAAGAGGCTTCAATACGTTCTCGATAATGAAATCTCTCTTCCACTCGGTAGCTGACTCATAATCGTTGTAGAACAGTGCCACACCGGGAGCCGCATACTTTCTTGCAGAAGCAAATGCCTGGAAAAGGAACTCGGTACCGCAAATCTGATACCAGGGTGACTTCTCTCTGAATGCGCCTTCATCTACAACCTCATTTACTACATCCCATGCATAAATGATTCCGGGATAATTGGTCTGTACAAAATCAAGTACAGCATGAATATAGTTGTCAAGACGGGTAAGCATGGTCTCTTTGTCAGCAAGTTCAGCATTCTCATCATAATTCTTGTGGAAGAACCATCTGGGAGTCTGATTGTGCCACAAAAGAGTATGTCCTCTCATGGGTATTCCGATAGACTTTGAAAGTTCCAAATAAGGAATTGCTCTCTCGGGGCTGATTACGGGAGTAAGGTTATACTTCTCAGGATCTGCCTGCATTACTTCCTGATTGAGCCAATACATAGGCTTCATATCATTTTCAGCGGTAAAGCTGCTAAATTCATTCTTAAGCAACTCAATTCTGTTGGGCTTCTGTAAATCAAATACAGATATAGCTGCACCAACCTTAAAATATTTCTCAAAAGCAGTAGCTAAACTCATTTTGTATCCCCTTTTACAAGTGTCAATAATACATTACTTTGCCATTATATATGACAATATTAGCTTAAAATACTCAAAACGAGCACACTTTTTCTCAATTTATTTCATTAATTGCTAATATTGCCCATCTATAAGTATTTATAATATCCTTCATCGAATCCGTTCGCTACACATTAAATCCATTAATGGTCTGTGCAACCTCATTTACGGCATCACCGACATTAATCATCTTGTTGCGCATAGTCTCTGCCTCAGCAGCTACATTTTGGATATCAATGCTTGCATGGTCCATTGCAGAATTTACATCGGTCTGACCTGATGTAATATTATCAAGCGAAGCAGCAACTGCCTGAACCGAAGCCGAAAGTTCTTCTGAACTTGCTCCCAAATCCATAGATACACTTGCATAATAATCGGCACTGCTCTTATATTCTGCGGCAAGCTCATCCATAGAAGCATATACATGCTCGATACTTTCAGAGAGAGTCTCCATCATTTCTGAGCTGTCACCGGCAAGCGTATCAACTGCCGTCAACAGTCTGGCTGTCAAATCATTGATTCTCATAATCTGACCTGCAGTCTCATCGGAAAGCTTTCTGATTTCCTCAGCTACAACCGCAAATCCTCTACCGGCCTCTCCGGCTCTCGCACTTTCAATCGATGCATTAAGTGAAAGCAAATTGGTCTGAGCCGCAATCTCATTGATTGAATCTGATATTGCGGTAATCTCATTTATGCACTCTGCTTCCTTAATAGCTTCTTCAAGCTTAGCTTTCTTTTCCTCGGTAATCCTAAATACTTCCGCACGTTCTTTTTCCATCTTGGGAGTGAGCCTGTCTACCTGCTCTGCCATAACCTGAGCATGATCTGACATCTCCTGTGCCTGCTCTGCCACATTCTGTGAAGCATGAGCAATAGTGCCGCAGTCATCGTTAATCTTGACGATGCTCTGAGTCTGAACCTCCATAGAGGCAACAGTTTCCTGAATTACAGCTGAAATATTGGTAACTGCATCAGCCATATCGGTAACAGCACTTGTAGTCTCATTTATCGAAGAATCAATGCTTCCCATCTCAGTCTTGGTTTTTCTGATTACATGTAAAAATTTATCCTTCAACTGTTCAATCAGGAATGCGATTTCATCCTTCTCATTCTTGAACTCGGTTACATTTTCTTCACCGACTACAGTGGTCTTGACGAACTTTTTCATCTCAACCATCGGGCTGAGCAGCTTTTTGAGTGCAAATGCAAGTGCTACAACAAGCACGGCACCTACCACCACGCCTACACCTGCTGCCATAAGTACAAACTTAAATGTATATGAAAACGCATAGCTGCTTGAAAGATAAGCACCAATTATCCAACCGTTCTCTGCAACCGTACCAAGCTTTACAGTCTGGTTAACTCCGCTTTCATCATTGTACTTTTGAATCTCAGTGTTAGCAAAATCAATATTATAAATCTCAGTCAATTTGGTAGAGGTACCGTCAGTCTTCATAAGAAGCTCACTGTTGTTGTGAGCGATAACGGTTCCGTCCGATGCTGTAAGGAATAATGAGATCTTATCATCATTAACTGCGAGCATCTCTTCTACCATTGTATCCAGGGTAATATCCGAAAGAATAACTGCCTTTTTACCGTTAAGCATAAAAGGAGTTGCAAAAGATACAACTATACCGCCTGAATTGGCATCAACATATGCGTCGGTAACTATTGTGGAATTTTTATTCCATGCATCAACCCACCAGCTTCTCCCTGTAGGATCAAGATCGAATACTCCGCCATTGTAAACTACATATTTAAGCTCTTCGCGGCACAGATAGATATTCATTATATCCTTATCAACAGCTGCACAATCGCTAAGGAATGCTATCATCTCATCATCGGTAAATGACTTCATAGCCTTAACAGCCGCTGCCGCATTTTCAGTCTCGCTTTCCTTTTTGGAAATCCAGTTTTCAACGTAAGTTGTCTTGTTTGAAGACTCGAGAATGATTTCATTTTCGAGATCACCCTTAAGGACTGTACTAATGGTTATGCCTGCGCAAAGTTCAATCACAAGGATAATCAGCACAATACCAACAATTACAATTTTCTGTATACTACTAACAATTGAATTTTGTTTCATAGATGTGCACCTCCAAATATACTCAGCAGACTTATTATATCAAATTTAGCCAAAAATCGATGCTTTATACACGAAAATTTGCAAAAAATTTACAATTTCATAAGCTTACAGTTGGGAATACCCGCACTCCAAAAGTCTTTTAGCGGAATATTTCTTACCTGGCACACAATACTGGAGTTCATTGCACCGTGTCCGACGATGACTACATCTTTTCCTTCCTCTAAAAGAGGGTTCACTACCTCTCTCAAAAACTCTCCGGTTCTGGCATAAAGCTCATCAAGACTCTCGCCCTCAGGCACCGGGCTATACTCCTCAGGATGCTGAAACAGCACATTTACCGGGCAGTCTCCTATTGCAAAACTGTTCTCCACACCCTCATATATACCAAAGCTCATTTCCTTCAGTCTTTCATCAATCACAATCGGTACATTACGTCCCTCAAGAAGCAATTCGGCAGTTTCCCTCGCGCGACATAACGGCGAGCAAAAGCATACGTCAAAATGAATATCTCCATACTCCTTTGCCGCATCCCTTGCCATCTGCCTTCCCTCTTCATTAAGAGGAATATCAGTTCTTCCCTGAAGCTTATGTATCTCGTTCCAATCTGTTTTACCGTGTCTGATTATATACAGCATATCTTTGTCACCTCTCTACTTACTTGCACAGTACTCCTTCACCTTTTCGGGAGTATCAAGGCGCAGAGCAAGTATTGTTTTATAAATCATATACTGAACCACCTCTTCGGCGATATTTTCATCGAAAGCAGCTTTATTTTCCACCGGATATCTGTGCACGAAGAAATGAAGCTGTCTGTTATCGGAATTCTTCGAGATAAATACGCTCACATACAGCTTAGCCTTGACTGCAGCCACAATTTCCTCATCGTTCACTTCCATATTCAGTTCGTAGCTGTCCGCCTTAAGGAAACATTTTCCCTCTACTATCCACAGTTGTCTGTCAGCAATCTCCGCAATAGAATAATCCTGTTTGTGAAGCATTATAGCAGTCAAAAAATCAGCCTCAAGTTTTTCCTCCAGCACATAAGCCAATATATCTTTGGGCATGTAATTCATAAGAAACCCTCTTTACTTTCTTATTATTCAAAAAAGCCTACAAATAAGCCATTCGTACAGTGTACAATCAAAGTACAATAAATCTGTCTTGCAGTGTACCAAAAGCAAAACCTGCTTATGATGAATACTCATCCTAAGCAGGCTCTCTTTAATCATCAATATATAATTATTATACTTGCTGCAAGCGATTAAATAAAGTAGCTTCCGATTAATGAGAATATAGTCATTCCTATCCATGCTACAGCAAAAAGAATCATACCGACATTAAGAGCTACAGTCGCAAATTTCTTGCCCTTTACAAGCTTCTCAACTCCGGGAAGAAGCATCTGACCTCTCTTGATGTATCTTACAAGAGTAACGATGAAGAGAACAAGACCGGCAATGTTTACAGTTCCCATAAGGCCAACATAACCAATATAACCTACCATCTGTCCCATATGTGCCATAGTATACTCGCCTACAGCGGTCATGTCACCTGCTGCCTGAAGTTCTACAATTTTAGACTGAATCTCACCATAGTTGGTGACAGAAATAACCCAAGATCCAAAAACACCGCTGAAGAAATTGATGAGCATATGAATAATGATGGTATAGTGAATCTTTCTGGTCTTTGAATATACATAACCAAGTACCAAACCAAGCATAGCCGCATAGATAAGCTGAACAATATTACCGTGATACAGTCCAAACATTACTGCTGAAACAAGAATAGCTACGCCTTCGCCGAATCTTGAGAGCTTATCGATAATCAGCTTTCTGAAAAGGAACTCCTCAAGGATAGGAGCGATTATAGCTACCATGATAAGATTCTGCCACAAAGCTGAATTACTTAATAATGTACTTACAACAGTAGTAGCCTCTTTGTTTGCCGCAGCAGCAACTCCCATATTAATCAATGTAGCCACAAGATTTCCAACCCACATCACTCCGAATGAAATAAGTATGAATAAGAATAAATGCTTACCGGTAAACTTGTGCTTCTGCTCGATGGCAGGCGCTGATTCAAATATCTTATTCATGATAAAGTATGCGGGAAATCCGATTATTGAAATAGGCAAAAGTCCAATCACATTGGTATACTCCGCATAAAAATCAGGCCACAAATATGATACAACACCAATTACAGTCATTTGGAACACCATTATAACTACTGTCATAATGAAAAATCCCATTCCTACCTTGGAAAAAGTTTTCCTCTGTCTTTTCACGGTTGCATTAACGTCAACCGTTTCTGTTGCAGATACATTTACATCTGCCATTGTTGATTCTGAATACATTTTTTCTTCCATTTTTTCTCTCCTTTTAAGACTTCTTGTTCTTCTTTTTTTCAAGCTTTGCTACTTCAAGTGAATAAGATATCACTGATACAAACCATATCGCGCATACACACGCTACTGCCATAAATCCGGTATTGAACATCATCATTCCTAAAAATGAGAGCAGCCATGCAAACATACATGCAAATGAAGTTGCCTTGAATGATTTATATCCACCCTTGTACTGGGTAAGCATCTGAGCTTCGTCTGAACTCTTCTCCCACTTCTCCATAAACTTAAAATCCAAAATATTACCTTGCTTTTCCGGATTAAGCTTTTTCTCAAGATTAACGGTAAGCATCTGAACCACTATTACTGCAACAAAACCTAATAGAAAAAGGCCTCCCAATATGCCATAAGTCACTCCGGGGATTTTTCCTCCATCTGCAGACTCGCTTACAAAAATTCCAAATGTGAATAAGAAGAAATTACCAACAAGCATTACAGATGAAAGGGTCATCGGTATGTTCAATGCATTCTCGATACCATCTATAACATCCTCATCCTCTCCGTCCCATTCTTTCGCCTGTTTGGCAGCTTTCGCATATACTATCAGGGAAATAAGTGTCAGTACAAACAGGAATGCGGCAAATACTATCGGAGCTGCTATACTCACTATATGCTTCACTGTTTCCATCGGTACCTGCACGCCCATCGCCTTGACCACTGAAGATGCAAATCCCATAAACACTCCGGCGAGCATTGACACCACTAATGCTACAGCAAATATTACATATATCTTAGTGTCTGATTTTTTATCGTTACTGTTCTTGTTACTGTTCTTATCACTGTTCTTATCGCTGTTCTTATCACTGTTCTTATCGCTTATATTCATACTATTTGCTTCTTTATCGCTAATATTCTTATTATACGTTTCCTTATCGCTCAGGTTCATGTCATTCTCACTCTTCATCATCTTCACCCTCTGTATACTCAAATATATCTTCCACACTCACTCCGCATTGCTTTGCAATTTTGATGGCCAAGGTGACGGATGGTGAATAATCGCCACGCTCTATCTGGCTGATAGTCTGTCTGCTCGTGCCAACCATGACTCCAAGCTCCGCCTGATTGACTCCCAGCCGCGCTCTGTATTCTTTTAAATGATTATTAAGCGGCATCTTTCTGTCCTCTTTTCAATTTGTAACAACGAGATTATTAAATGACAAGCATCCTTTTCATAATGACAAGTTTTCTTGTCAAAGAGATAATACATCATGACAACTATTCTTGTCAACAACTTTTTGACAAGTTTTCTTGTCATGGCTTCTTGTATACGATTGCTGTAGCATTTGGATGAATATGACATTTTTCTGATATTTTCAGCCAAAATCTTTTCAAGATTGGCTGAAATCTCTTAGATATCTCACAAATCAGCCAATACATTTTGTCTATTGGCTGATTTCACATAAAATGAATCTCTATCAGCCAACTCACCTCCGTTTTTGGCTGAAAACAACACATATCTCCTGTTTTCACCCATTTACTTAACCCTTATAGAACCTTTTGGCTATAAATGCGCCGAAAAGCTCATTTTTAGCCACAAATACAAGATAAACACGAATCTTTCGCCACAATGTAACAAAAACAGTGCATCAAATAAAGCGCCAAAAAGCGCAACAAATAAAGCAACTAAAAAGCATCAAAACAGTGCATCAAGTAAAGCAACAAAAAAGGATATGCATCACGAAGATGCATATCCTTGTATTTTCTGATTATATAGATAACCGATTAGCAAATGATTTATATCAAGAAATCATCAATGATAAACCAATCGTTTACATTTAAGTAATAACTCCATTGATGAAATCAAAATAATCATTCATCCAATCTTTTATCAATTAAACGGTAAGGTTCTCACCCTTAAGTCCGATGAAAGCGCCCTCAGCCTGGCCGCCATCCTTGTGAGCGATGAGCCACTTGTTAACTGCCATAAGGAGTGAATCCTCATTTACGCATGCAGAAGCATTCTTTGCAACGTGATCCTTCTCGATAGGAGCATTGGTCTTAGCAGGAAGAACGATGGTAACTCTGAAGCCGGCACCGTCTACTCCGCAAGGAGCATAGTGAAGGGTTGTTCCGTAGATTTCTACGCCGGTACCTGCAGGAAGAAGGAATGCCTCCATCTTAGCGGTATCATAGGTGTAATCATCTTCGATATCCTGCTGCATACCTACGATGAGGATAGCATCAGTCTGAGCGATGTTAAGCTCTGAGCAACGATGATACTCTACAGCGTTGAGCTTCTGATTGTGTCCGTTGCAGTAACCTACCTGGATAGGAAGCTCACCGAAGCATACGGTCTGAATCTTCTTAGAAACCTCAAGTGCCTCAAGTGCAGGATCTCCTGCTACATATACTACATCATCAGGGCAGGGAGTTGATGCCATAGCGGTTACAAGCTCGCTGAGATCAACATTATTAATAACACGGCCATACTTTTTGAATTCGGGATCGGTAACCTTAAGAACCTTCATTTTTATAACCTCACTTTTT
>JAKSRV010000092.1 GCA_024403435.1 Lachnospiraceae bacterium | reverse complement strand
GACCACGGAGCATTCAACTACTGCCACGAACTATTTATCCCAACACCCTTTTATAAAGCATAGATTGACTTACGAATTAAGCTTGAGGTCGCCTTCCTTGATCCAGCCGAGCTTGCGCTCGATGGCTCCGAAGATGGAGGTCAATACTGCAGGAAGGACAAAGCTGATGAGGATGAGTCCGATCCAATCCATAGGAGTGATGGCTGCCTTGGTGCCGGCTGCGACATCATTTACCCATCCGGTGTACACACCTATCTGACCAACAAGACCGCAGGTTCCCATTCCTGAAGAAATAGCAGCACCGTTCATTTCAAGCTTGAAGAGGCATGTAGCAAGGGGGCCTGTGATGGCTGAAGTGAGAATGGGTGCGATCCAAATCTTGGGATTTCTGACGATGTTACCCATCTGAAGCATACTGGTACCGATTCCCTGTGATACGAGACCACCGAATTTATTTTCCTTGAAACTCATTACCGCAAAGCCTACCATCTGTGCGCAGCAACCTGCAACAGCGGCGCCACCGGCAAGTCCGGTAAGGCTGAGAGCTGCGCAAATAGCAGCACTGCTGATGGGAAGTGTAAGAGCAATACCTACTACTACAGATACGAGGATGCCCATGAGGAGAGGCTGGAGCTCGGTTGCCCACATGATGAACTGTCCGAGAGCACTTGCGGCTTTTCCAATCCAGGGAGCAATAGCAAATGAAAGCAGAGAACCAACACCGATTGTCACAAGAGGTGTTACCAGGATATCTACCTTGGTTTCCTTGGATACCATTTTACCGATCTCTGTAGCGACGATGGCTATGAGGAGAACTGCCAAGGGACCACCTGCATCGCCGAGGGTGTTGGCTGCGGCACCTACTGCCAGCATTGAAAAGAGTACGAGGTTGGGTGCTTTGAGTACATATGCGATAGCGACTGCCATGGCAGGACCGGCGACACCTTTTGCGAAGGTACCCATTGCATTGAGAAACAGACCAATCATCTGTATAAATGAAAGATCAAATTCTCCGGCACGGCTGAGTATTGCTGAGTCGGTCAGTCCCAAGGCTGCGATATCGGCGCCGAGGGGGCAGTGTGCAAGTATCTGGGAACCGATGGTACCTACAATGGTACCGATTAACAATGAAGCGAAGAGACCGTGGGCCATAGCACCCATAGCATCTATAAAGTAGCGCTTCCATGAAAATACTATATCTTTTTTCTCAAGGAAAGCTGTGAATTTATTCTTGGGAGCTTTCTTTTCGGTATTGGCGGTTACATTCTTATTTTTATCCATTTGAAAATCCTCCAAATTTTTTGTTTTCAAATATTTGAGCGGTTACCGGTCTATGAAATCTATTTCAAATCAATTATTTCATATTAATTATTTTCAAAATACCTGGTCAGAGCAGCGGGCTCATATTCCGTGAGTGGAGCCAGGAATCCTTTTTCACGGAGAGCTTCCTCTACGCGAGTGAGAGTCTCTGTGTCCTTGGCTGCGATGGTGTGGTAGTGATATCCTCCTGTGATGGTAAGAAGCGGACTGGATTTTCCACTCTTAATATTGTCACAGAATACACTGACGTCGTGTCTTGAGGCGATGTTTAGCTTGGCGTGAATCTCGTTGTATACGTGGTGCGAGATAAATACGTCCTTTACTTCAGCACCGAGATCTACGATGAGGTTCAGCTCACTCTCAGTATCTTCAACGGTATGATAAACTTTGAATACTCGCTCTACATATTGAGTAGGGATAATCACATAACCCTTGGGCGTGGAGAGTATCATATTGCCATCAGCTCTGATGGTTTCGATGTCCGAGACTATTATCTGGCGACTGACACCCAGCTGCTTTGAAAGTGAAGAACCCGAGACCGGTGCTTCGGATTGCTTTAATATGTGAATGATTTCAGCATGTCGTTCTTTTAATGTCATATCTGCCTCCGTTCATTTTTTACATCATACTTATAACTTGAATATTGTTGCTGGTTTATAGTGATAGTCTGCAGCTTTTATTTACAGTAGGTTTACAGCTGAGGTTTACAGCTTTTATCTACAGTAAGTTTACAGCCAAGGTTTACAGCTGTAAATATAAATGTATACAAAAAATATGGTGGAACAAGAAGGATTTTATTTTTTTTTACAATTAGTGTAATATGTTTGTGAAAAATCTGTGTATATAAGTGAAAAGGGAAAAATAACATTTCAAACAAGGAAGCTTGTTGAAATAATGGAGGATTAAATTATGAAAAAGAAGATTATAGCAGGATTATTGATACTTGCATCAATGGCAACAATGGCGGGCTGTGCATCAACACCCGGTAGCATCAATGACGGAAAAACATCTCAGACCAATGAAAAGCCTGATAAAAATAATGGAAATAATAATTCGAACGGCACTTCTGCTGCCGGCGGAGTAAGAGATTATGAGTTTGATGAGCGTGCTCTCGGCGGATGTAATGTAGACAACTCAGCGATTGTTACTGATATGATTGCGGCTGCCAATGACGGACAGAATGTATTGTTTAGCCCTACAAGTCTTAATCTTGCACTCGGACTTGCAGGTGAGGGCGCAAGCGGCGAAGGCAGAGAATTGATAAATGCATACCTTGGATATGACGAGTTTGGTGACAGAGCCCTGGAACTGATGGAAGGCTTTGAAGATTATAATTACGATGGTGGAAAGAACGGATATTCATGCAAGCTTGAAGTTGCAAACGCTCTGTGGGTAGATAAGAAGATAAAGTTGACTCAGAGCTTTATCAAGGCTGCGGAGAATAAATATCAGGCCGGTGCCGATGAGGTAGATTTTAGTAAGGCTGATAAAGCTTGCAAGACAATCAACAAGTGGGCTGACAAAAATACATACGGCCTGATTCCGGAGATAATTACTCCTGATGTTATCGGTCCCGATACAGTTCTTTGCATCACCAATTCACTCTATTTTGAGGCACCCTGGAGTGAAGAGTGGACACTCAGAAGTGACGAGGAGGATTTCACTCTTTTTGATGGTTCAACTCAGCAGATTCAGTATATAAGCAGCAGTGGTGGAGCATATTATGAAAATGAGTATGCTACAGCATTCGGATGCAGCTATGTCAACGGCATTCAGTTTATCGGTATTTTGCCCAAGGAGGAGGGTGAATTTACACTTGAGGAATTGGATATAGCAGGCCTTATCAAGTCCAGAAGCTATGATTTTGATGAACTGTACTATAGAATGCCCAGACTTAACTTCGAGACTTCCAATGATCTGACTAACATTTTCAAGGCGATTGGTATGGGTTCACTTTTTGATGAAGGAGCAGGATTTGATGGTATTGCTGAAGGTGAGAATCTTTATATCAGTAGCATTATCCAGAAGACCAGGCTTGAACTCGACCAGTACGGTACAAAGGCTGCAGCGGTTACCGCTATGACCATGGATTGTGCGACTTCAGCATTACCTGATGAAGAACCAATCATTAAGAGAGTGTATCTCGACAGACCTTTTGCTTTCCTTATCTATGATGCCGCAAATGACGAGATTCTTTTTATGGGCAAGGTTGTAACTGCTCTTGAGTAGTATTGAAGTACGTAAATTAGCGAAAAGTTATACCCTTCTTTACCGGATGGGCCGGTAGGAAGGGTATTTTTTTGTGCTGTTATTTGATATAATTAAGTTTAAATTTTTGTATAGCGGGGAACGCTTATGGATATTGATGGAATACTTGAAGCCGAGGACAGGCTTTTTAATGAAAACAGAGCAGAAGAGGTAGAAGGACTACTCATCGGAGCCATCAGTGTGGCTATGGATGAGCAGGACGGCTATGCCATGCTTTCTCTTCTGAATGAATTGATAGGCTATTACAGAGAGACTTCCAGATACGAGGATGCGTATAAAATCGCTATGGAGATAGAAGTGGTGGCAGATCAGATATTGCCGCCAGATTCTGTTCAGTATGCCACATCGCTTTTGAATATTGCGACCGCATACAGAGCAGGTGGTCGATTGGAGGATTCGCTTGCATATTATAAAAGGGTAGAAGCTATCTACACCGAGACATTGGATCCTGATAGTATGCTGATGGCAAGTCTTCGCAATAATGAGTCGCTGTTGTATCAGGAGATGGGTGATTTTGCCGAATCCAAGAAGATGCTTGAGGCAGCCTTGAAAATAGTGGTTGCAGGGGGCGAAATCTATGAGGAAGCAGTCACCAGAGCCAATCTGGCGGGAACCTGTATGCAATTGGGAGAGATTGAGGACGGATACGCGCATGCCACAAGGGCAATCGAGCTGTTTAACGAGTTGGATGTAACAGATGGGCATTTTGCAGCGGCCCTTTCCGCTCTTGGAAGCTACTACTATATAAAAGGAGAGTTTGAGGCCGGGGCGCAGGTATTCAAGACCGCAATGCTGGCGATGGAGACGGCTCTCGGTAAAAACGGATACTATGAGCGCCTGAAGGATAACTATGAGGCGTGTGTACAGGCCGCTAAATCAAGCGCGAGAGATTCCGGTGAAGAAGGATATTCAAATACTTGCAGCGGGATGCGTGGCTTGGAGCTTTGCCGTGAGTACTATTTTGCGGTGGGGGCACCTATGCTGGCAGCAGAGTTCTCGGAATATCTCGGAGAGATGACTATCGGACTGGCCGGTGAGGGTTCTGACTGTTACGGATATGATGATGATTTGTCGAGGGATCATGATTGGGGACCTGAGTTCTGTATATGGGTAAGCGATGAGGTCTATGATAAAATCGGTGAGGCTCTCACGAAGGCTTATAATGAGCTGCCTGCTGAGTACAAGGGAATAAAGAGAGCGCAGAAGGTTCAGGGAAGCGGAAGAAGGGGTGTTATCAAGCTGTCTGATTTTTGCAAGCGAATGCTCGGTACAGATTGTATAGACCCTGAACAGATTCGCGAGAAAATTGACTGGCGTAATGTGAGCGATGCTCAGCTGTCTGCATTTGTAAACGGTGATATATGGAATAACGGAGACGGTACGCTGATTGCTCTCAGAGAAAAGATTTCCGAAGGATATCCGGAGTCAATCAGGTATGCTAAGCTGGCTGAAAGCTGTGCTGTATTTTCACAGAGCGGACAGTATAACTACAACAGATGCTTAGAGCGTGGCGATCTGATAACGGCGGATATAATGAAGGCTGATGCGTGTCGCGCGGCGATGAAGCTGCTGTACTATATAAACAATAAATATGCACCTCATGATAAATGGTTGTTGAAGGGACTAAAGGCCTTGGAATGCGAGGAAGCAACGTTCATGAAGGGCATTCTGGCTCTGATCATGAGCGGTGATAAGGCGGCTGTAGCGGATGCTATGGAAAAGTTGGGTACTGTTCTTGCAATGGCTATGTATAAGCAGAATCTGAACAGTGATGTAGATCCTTACCTCGATCATCATACCGAAGAGTTGATGATGAAGAGTATGTACGCCTGCGAGAGCGATGAGGAGCTGACACTTAGAATTGCCAAAGCTGAGTTCGCTGCTTTTGATAAAGTAAAAAATGAGGGCGGTCGTGCATCTTGTCAGAATGACTGGCCTACTTTCGGTATTATGAGAAGAAGTCAGTATATGACCTGGAACAGAACCATGCTCATCCAATATCTCTATGATTTTGAAAGGGAGATGCGTATTGGTCATAATCTGATTACCGAAAAGTACGGTAGAATGATGGAGAGTACAGCTCCTGAAAAGTATGAAGCTATAAAAGAGCATTTCCCTGAACTGACTGATGAGAAAAAGGCTATTATAGAAGTGATATGCAATATTCAGGTTGAATGGATGGAGAGCTTTGCGGATCAGTATCCGATGCTCGCGGGGCAGGCCAGAACAGTGCATACCTATGATGATAAATTTTACGACACCTCGTATGAAACTTATCTGAGAGGTGAAATCAGCACATATTCAGACAAGATGCTGGAGCTGTATGCGGGATTTATTGTAGGACTTGCGCAGGCGGATAAAAACCTCGCAAGAATGACCATGGAAAACAGTTGCAAGCTCTATGGCTATGACAGTCTGGATGCTGCGGAGAAATTTTATGAAGAATGAAATGAATAGAACGGCCCTGGTTACGGGTGCTTCAAGAGGAATCGGAAAAGCGATAGCCGAGAGGCTGGCAAAGGAAGGTTATAATCTTGCTTTGACCTGTTCTAAAGATGCGGATAATCTTAATAAACTTGCTAAATGCTTGGAAGATGAATACAATATTAAGTGCATCGCTTTTGTGGTTGACGGCGGTGACTGTGAGCAGGTTGAGAGACTGTTTGAGAATGAATTTTTCAAGGAAAACGGAATAGACCTGCTTGTCAACAATGCGGGAATCTCTTATGTGGGACTGCTGCATGAGATGACACCGGAAGAATGGCACAGAGTGATATCGGTAAATTTGGATAGTGTGTTTTATACCTGCCGTAAGGCGATTCCCTATATGCTTAGCAGGCATGCGGGAAGAATCGTCAATATATCTTCGGTATGGGGAAACGTGGGCGCATCTATGGAAGTGGCCTACAGTACCACCAAGGGAGGTATTAATACCTTCACCAAGGCATTGGCAAAAGAACTGGCCCCTTCGGGAATAGCGGTAAATGCCATCGCTTGCGGTCTGATTGATACGAGCATGAACGCATGCTTTAGTGAGGAGGATCTGGCAGCAGTTGTGGAGGAAATACCTGCAGACAGAATCGGAAAACCTGAGGAGGTTGCCGATATGGTGCTTCGAATTGCGGAGGCACCGGATTATCTTACCGGACAGATAGTGACCATCGATGGCGGATGGGTGTGATGAGGATTATATATGAAAAAGTATTGGTTAATGTTTATTGCTTTGTTTTTGCTGATTGCAGATGTCAGAATAGGCGTGTTGGCATATCCGGCGTTTCAGGAATTCAGAACAGAGGCTCCCAAGACTGTTGATATGGTCGTAAACCATGTTATTGGTGATACTATGATGGTGGATGTACTGTCGGATGCGGTCGGATTTGCATTGGCTGCTGTGGCTACAATCATTTTTATCGGAGTAATAAGCAAGGACAATAACATATCTCCCGATAGATCGGCAAGACTGGTGAAATCTATGAAGACCGCCAGGAACTGGGCGATAGCCGGATTTTTCATATATATCGGTGAGAAACTGATGCCGTTCTTCCTTAATGGTAATTATCGTTTCAGAGTTGAATACGGATTGTATTTTTTACTCTTGGCGGCAGAGGTAATGGTATTGGTATCGGGAGGACTTACGTTATGTAAGTACCTGGATAACAGTATGAATCATACTTATAATAATCTGTCTACAATCTTTGCGATGATAAGTATAGGAACATTTACTGTTGCCAGAGTATTGTATTTTTATGATCTGATTATAGTTTTTGTCATTTATTATGTGCTGAGCGTAGGATTTTTTATTGTGGCAGCGTACAGACTTAAGAAGTTTAATTAAAGATTTTTGGGCAAAAAGCAGAAAATCAGCGCTTTTTGCCCATTTGTGTTTTAAAAGGCTTGTAAATAGCAGGCATGTATGATATAGTTTATCAACGTCAGCACTTTAGTGCTTCAACGCGTGTGCGCGCCAAAGTGTAAAAGTGAGACATATTTTATAATGAGGAGTAATTATCATGAAGGAAATTTCTAAACTGCTGGACTATCGTCCGGAAATCAAAGTACTTGATGCAACCATCAGAGACGGAGGTCTTGTTAACGACTTCTACTTTAGCGACGAGTTTGTTAAGGAACTGTATCTTACCAACGTAAAGGCCGGAGTAGACTATATGGAGTTTGGTTATCGTGCATCAAAGGAAATGTTTGATGAGACCAAGTTTGGTAAGTGGAAGTTTGCTACTGATGAAGATATTCGTGCTATTGTAGGCGAGAACAACACCGATCTTAAGATTTCTATCATGGCAGACGTTGGACGTTGCGATTTCAGAAACGATATCAAGCCCAGAAGCGAAAGCCCTGTAGATATGATTCGTGTTGCATGCTACATTCATCAGATTCCCGCAGCTATCGAGATGATCGAGGATGCTCATGCTAAGGGATATGAGACTACTTGCAATATCATGGCAATTTCTACCAGCGGTGAGAACGAGTGGAGAGCAGCCCTTGATATGGTCGCACAGTCTTCAGTTGACTGCATCTACATCGTAGACAGTTACGGTTCACTTTATCCCGAGCAGATTGCCAGAATCTGCGAGCTCTACAATGAGTACGCATTTAAGTATGGCAAGCAGACCGGTATGCATGCTCACAACAATCAGCAGCTTGCATTTGCTAATACCATCGAAGC
>JAKSRV010000091.1 GCA_024403435.1 Lachnospiraceae bacterium | reverse complement strand
ATAAACTCGGTTCCTTCGCCCTGTGTACTTACCACATTAATGTTTTCGTTATGTGCATTAATGATTTCTTTTACGATTGATAAGCCAAGGCCTGTACCTTTTTTGTCCTTACCACGAGATGAGTCTGATTTATAGAATCTGTTAAAAATCAGCTTAACCTCATCCTTTGGAATACCAACACCGGTATCCTTTACTGATATAAATAGCTTATTTTTACGTACGGTAGTTCCTACAGTTACCACAGAATCATTGTGGCTGAATTTAATAGCATTATCAATCAGATTATAGAGAACCTGTTTGATTCTCTCGGTATCGGCATGAACAACCATATCTTCGCCGGTGAGTGATAGAGCAATCGCAATATTTTTACTGCGACATGAACCTTCGAAAGAAGCAGCTGTCTGTCTGATTACCTGGTTAATATCAAAATCAGTCAAATCAAGCAGCATACCCTTGGTATTCAGGTTATTGAGAGTCAGCAGACTGTTAGTAAGCTTTGTAAGTCTGTCTGTCTCATTAAGTACAATGTTTAAATACTTTTCATGCATCTCCGGAGGAATTGTTCCGTCAATCATAGCTTCGAGAAAACCTCTTATTGAGGTCAACGGAGATCGGAAATCGTGAGATACGTTTGCCACAAATTTTTTCTGATCGTCTTCGTGACTGGCAATGGTGCCTGCCATATAGTTAAGGCTGGCTGCCAGATAACCCATTTCATCGTTTGTTTCTACAGGTATCTCGTAATGATAGTTACCGTCAGCATAATGGTCCGCGCCGGCAGTGATTTTTTTGAGAGGTCTGTAAACAAACACATTGAAAAATATCAGTATGATGAATGACAAAACGTAAAGGATTGCCAATGTAATATAGCAGATATTTTCAATCGTAGAGGCTGTAGCATTAATATCCTTGATGGTAGTGTGAATAGTAACATAACCTTTTACCATATAGTCAGAGGTTATCGGAGCTATTACAGTGAGGACATCTTCCTGGAAGGAACCAAAAAAATTATCCTGAATATAATAGGTTCCGCTGATAATGGCAGGATCGAATCCTGTGATATACAAACTTTCCTCAGGATTTAAGGGAAGTGAAGAGTCCAAGATGATTCGACCGACAGGACTTATTACTCTTATCTCTGATTCCATGTATACGGATAAGGCATCCAGCTGCAACTTTACCATTTCCAAGGTGGTATCGTTTGTATACAAACCACTCGCGTAGGTATTGGCTATCAGTGTTGCTTCAGAGTAAAAGGTTTCAGCTTTTTGAGCTACGAGTGTTTGCTTAGTCAAATTAGGTACGAAGATTGTAACTATGGCAAAAGCAAATACTCCGAATATGAGATATGCAATTAGAAATTTTAAATATAAGGTTCTTTTCATTAATCAATAGTCTCGAATTTGTAACCTTTGCCCCAGATAGTGGTAATCTTCCACTTTTCGTGGTCACTGATTTTCTCACGAAGTCTCTTAATGTGAACGTCAACAGTACGGGTATCGCCGATATAATCATAGCTCCAAATCTGATCAAGCAACTGCTCACGTGTATATACACGGTTCGGATTGGATGCAAGATGATATAAAAGTTCAAGCTCCTTGGGAGGCATTTCAATATTCTTACCCATATAGGTAACAGAATAGTTGGTCTTGTTGACGGTGAGATCAGGATAATTGACGCATTCTTCATTGCTGGCTTTAACAACGACATCCTCGGTCTTGTATCTGCGGAGTACGGCCTTTACTCTTGCAACCATCTCCTTTGATTCGAAAGGCTTCTCGATGTAATCGTCAGCACCGAGCTCGAGGCCGAGTACCTTGTCAAATACTTCTCCTTTAGCGGAAAGCATAATGATAGGAATCGAAGATTTTGCTCTTACCTCGCGGCATACCTGATATCCGTCAATGCCGGGAAGCATAATGTCGAGAAGAATGAGATTCGGCTTAAAAATAGGAATCTGTTCAAGTGCTGACTCACCGTCATTTACTATCTCTGTCTCGAAGCATTCCTTTAAGAGATAAAGAGAAATGAGCTCCGCAATGTTGTTGTCGTCATCTACAATAAGAATTTTCTGTTTACTTATTGGCATAAAAATTACCCCTCTGTGTGTTACTTGAAAATTAGTGCTGCTATTTTGTATTACTTAAAAGTTACTATTGTTACTCCGGCATCACCCTCGCCATATTCCCCAAGGCGATATTCCGCAACAATTTTCTGCTTGCGCAGGTAATTGTGAACTGCAGTTCTGAGAGCGCCGGTACCTTTTCCGTGAACTACTCTTACCGACGGTTTGTGAGCGATATATGCATCATCAAGATATTTTTCAAGTTCTGAAAGTGCTTCGTCTACGGTTCTTCCGAGAAGATTGATTTCTCCCGAAACATTCATAGCTTTATTCATACGAATGGTTCCCGAACCGGTACGGGTCAGGTTGGGAGTAGTGATTTCATCCTCTTGAGAATATACAAGGTCACTTACATTGGTTTTAGTCTTCATGATTCCGCACATTACGTACAGATTACCCTTGGCATCGGGAAGAGTATTTACTATTCCCTTGAGACCGAGAGATACGATACGTACACTGTCACCCTTCTTGAGCTTCGAAGCATCTATAGTCTTCTTGGCGTTAGAACTTAATTTCTTGGCAACAGTATTATTCAGCTTGGTGTTTTTATCATTGATAGAGCTGCGGACCTTGGTACGACCTGCTTCAAGGGATTTTACATCGCCTGCCTGAGCTGCCTTGTTGATGTCACGAATGGTTTCATCGGCAAGATCTTTGGCTTCCTGTAATATTTCGCGAGCTTCCTCATTGGCTTCGCGCAGTATTCTGTCTTTAGCCATATCAAGCTTTTCGTTCTTTTTCTGAAGCTGTTCCTGGAGAGTACGGATTTTATCCTTGTACTCAGCGATTTCTTTGCGCTCGTTTTCAATGGTCACGCGGCTTGCTTCGAGGTCTGCGATGATGTCCTCAAAACTTTCGTTTTCAGTACTAATCTGTTCTCTCGCCTTGTCGATGATTTCATCGGGCAGTCCCAGTTTTGAAGAAATGGCAAATGCATTACTCTTGCCGGGGATACCGATAAGAAGTCGGTAGGTCGGTCTGAGAGATTCTACATCAAATTCGCAGCTGGCATTTTGAACTCCTTCGGTAGAAAGAGCATACACCTTGAGCTCACTGTAGTGAGTGGTGGCCATTGTGCGTATTCCCTTGGAATGCAGATTGCCGAGTATGGCAATAGCCAAGGCCGCACCCTCGGTGGGATCGGTTCCCGCACCAAGCTCATCGAAAAGACACAGTGAATGTCTGTCAGCGGATTTTAATATATCTACTATGGTAACCATATGGGATGAAAAAGTAGAAAGTGACTGTTCAATACTCTGTTCATCACCGATATCGGCAAAAATGTCATTAAATATGCAAAGTTCCGAACGATCTCCGCATGAAATGTGAAGTCCGGACTGTCCCATCAGGGAAAGAAGACCTACGGTTTTTAACGATACTGTCTTACCACCGGTATTGGGTCCGGTTACAACAAGTAAATCAAATTCTCTTCCGAGATGTACATCAATGGGTACTACTACGGAAGGATTGATAAGTGGATGTCTGGCCTTGCGAAGGTTGAGGTAATGCTTTCGATTGTACTGAGGCATAGTAGCCTTCATATCGAGAGCAAGCTTTCCCTTTGCAAAAATGAAATCCAAAAGGGTAAGGAGCTTCTGATTTTCTGCCAGTTCTTCGGTATGTGTGGCACACATTGCCGAGAGATTCGTTAGGATAATATGTATTTCCTGTTCCTCTTCAAGAGCCAATTCCTTGAGCTTGTTGTTGAGAGCTACTATTGCGGAAGGCTCGATGAAAAATGTCGATCCTGTTGATGACTGATCGTGTACCATACCGGGAACCTGAGATTTGTATTCAGCTTTTACGGGTATGCAGTAACGATTGTCACGCATGGTAATAACCGCATCCTGAAGATAAGTACGCAATGAACCGTTTACCATCGAAGAAAGCTGGGTGTGAATCTTGTCACCGGTCTGTATAATCTGTCTTCTGATGGATTTGAGGTTTGAGCTAGCATCATCGGCTATCTCATCCTCTGCAAGTATGCATCTGTTGATTTCATTGGAAATCTGAGTAAGAGGACAAAGTGCGGTAAAATATTCATCGAGTGAATCCGGTTTTACATTTTCATCATCACTTACTCCGTAAGATCTGATTCTTGCCGCATTGTCGAGCTGCTTAGCAAGACTGAGCAATTCAGAGGTAGAAAGTGTACTGCCGATTTCCAATGATTTGATTGCAAAACGCAGGTCCTTGTTTCCACCGAAGGATGTGCTGCCTTCTCTGAAAAGACGAGAGAGCGCATCCGATGTTTCGGTCTGCCATTTTTGTATATCCTTCATATCGATTGAAGGCTGCAGATTACGACACATTTCCTTTCCGGGTTCGGAATCGGCGTGGTCCTCAAGGAGTTTTAATATTTTGTCATATTCAAGTGTTTTTAAGGTCTTTTTATTCATAATAATTCCTGTCAAAAAAAGCAAAGTACTACTAATATAGTATATCACAAAGAGTATGCCTTTTCTTTACTTTTTTAGGTGTAAAGGCTATGATACATATATATAATTGCTCGTAGTATGTGTATTGTTTGGGTGGGAAATATATATGGGATCCGATTTTATAAAAGAAGAGACAAAAAAGAAGCCGTTTAATAAAGAAAAGTTTATAAAAAAGCTGTTGGTTTCGGCTGCCTGTGCGTTGGTTTTCGGTGTGGTATTCAGTTTGGTTTTTTTACTGCTGACACCGACCTTACAGAAGCTGGTAGGTAAAACAACCACAACAGAAAATGTGGGAATTATTACACTTCCCGAGAATAATGCGGATATGTCTCCGGAGGATTTGCTTTCAGATTATATGCTTCAGGAGTCGGCTCTTTATGACAAAGAGAATGAAGAAGGCAGCATATATGAAGGAGTGGAAATGCCTTTGACCGATGAGCAGATTCAGGCCATTTTGTCAGGAGTTACACTCGATGTCACAAGCTACAGACAGATGTCGATTTCTATGGCAGCGCTGGGTAGAGAGATGGCTAAAAATATGGTAACCGTCACCTCAAGCAGCTATACCGTTGACTGGATGAATTCTGTTAATAACAGTAAGAATGTTACATCAGGAGTGGTTATTGCTAAAAACAATGTGGATATGTTTATCGTTGTGGACAGTTCACGTATAAAGCAAAACGACGAACTTGTAGTAAGCTTTTATAACGGTGTTTCCTGCAGCGGTGAGCTGAAGGCCGTGGACTCCAATACAGGTATAGCAGTAGTAACCGTAAGTATTTCAAGTATCCCGACCAATTATAATTTAGATGATTATATTGCTACACTCGGCAGCAGTAACGGTCTGTTTGTAGGCCTTCCCGTTATGGCGGTAGGAAGTCCCAAGGGTGTGGCAGGTTCTATGGGATATGGAATAATTGATGTTCCAAAGAAAAATATCCCTCAGATGGATTCATATGTTTCGGCAATTCAGACCAATATTTCAGGCAGCAGTATTGCCAGTGGAGCGCTGTTCAATCTTCAGGGGCAGGTTATCGGAATTATCACCAATAAAATCGAAAGCTCTTCGGGAGAAAAAGTAATCGTTGCATACGGTATTTCCGAATTGAAGAACCGTATCGAAAAAATGTCCAATAACATCGATATAAATTATCTCGGAATCATTACCATGGATGTAACCGATGAAGCGGTCAGAGATATGGGTATTCCAAAGGGTGCGTATATTGTTTCGGTAAAAATGGATTCTCCTTCAATGCGAGAGGGAATTCAGACAGGTGATGTAATAGTCAGAGTCGACGGCAATCCTGTAAATTCTATTTCGGAATACATGTCTTATCTGAATCAAAAAAATATAGATGATACAATTCATCTTGAAGTAATGAGAAAGTCGAAGGACGGATATACATCAATTGAGTTTGATTTGGTGGTAGAAGCCACGAAGTAATACTAAAAATATTAAAAATAAAGACAGAAAGTGCGAACAAAATGAAGTACATTAAAGATTTTCATGAAGGTGAAAGATTATCGGATATCTATATGGTAAAGAATAAGGTATCCGCAACTACTAAAAACGGAAAGGCCTATGATATTGTTACTCTTCAGGACAAAACAGGTACTGTAGATGCAAAAATCTGGGAGCCCAATGATCCCGGAATCGATGATTTTGACAAGCTTGATTATGTAGATATCAACGGTGAAGTTACCAGCTTCAACGGTGCTCTCCAGGTTAATATAAGACGTGCGAGAAAAGCTCGCGACGGAGAGTACAATCCCGCAGATTATCTTCCCGTAAGCAGTAAGAGTATTGATGGCATGTTTGAGGATTTGGTTAAGCTTATTGAAAGTGTCGATAATCAGTACTATAAGCAGCTCCTTCAGGAATTCTTTATCAAAGATGAAGCATTTTGCAAGAAATTTAAGTTTTCATCTGCCGCAAAGAGTGTACATCACGGATTTGTCGGAGGATTGCTTGAGCATACTTTAAGTGTGGCAAAGCTTTGTGATTACTACACTACAGCTTACCCTATTTTGAAGAGAGATTTGCTTATTACGGCTGCTATTTGTCACGATATCGGTAAGGTTATTGAACTGTCACCTTTCCCTGAAAATGATTATACGGATGAGGGAAATCTGCTCGGACATATTGTGATGGGTTCAAATATGGTTAGCAACAGAGCAGCTAAAATTGAAGGTTTTCCGAAGAAGGATCTGCTTCAGCTTCAGCACTGCATTTTAGCTCACCACGGTAAGCTTGAGTATGGTTCACCCAAGACTCCCGGACTTATTGAAGCAATGGCACTCAGCTATGCGGATGATACCGATGCCAAGATGGAGACCTTCAAGGAGGTACTTGAGAATGCTGCCGGAACACTTAACCCCAGCGGTTGGCTCGGCTACAACAAGTTCCTTGAGAGTAATGTAAGACCTACAGAATAAAAAGATTTATAGAACAGCAGATATTGATAGGATAAATGCATATCTATTGAATGAGGATATTATGGCGTACGAGAAAAATCAGCTTATCACAGTAAGCATCGACGATATTGGAATTGATGGAGAAGGAATCGGTCATATTGATGGATATACCTTTTTTATTAAAGATGCAATTCTGGGAGATACTGTTCAGGCCAAGGTTATGAAGCCGACCAAAAATTACGCATACGCAAGAATGGAGAAGGTTATTGCGCCTTCTCCTTTTCGTGTTGAAGCAAAATGTCCTGTAGCGAGAGCCTGCGGAGGTTGTCAGATACAGGCACTTTCCTATGAAAAGCAGCTTGCTTTCAAGGAAAACAAAGTGCGCAACAATCTGATGCGAATAGGTGGCTTTGATGAAAAACTCCTTGATTGGGTAATGGATCCGATTGTAGAAATGGAGAAGCCATGGAACTATAGAAACAAGGCTCAGTATCCGGTAGGAACTGACAAGGACGGAAATCTGATTGCAGGCTTTTATGCCGGAAGAACTCATTCGATCATTGCATGTGAGGACTGCGCTCTGGGTGACGAGGGTAATAAGCAGATACTGGAAATCATTCTGAGACACATGAAGAAGAATGGTATAGCAGCATATAACGAAGAAACCAAGACAGGTATCGTAAGGCATATCCTGATCAGAAAGGGTTTTAGTTCTGGGGAATGGATGGTATGCCTGATAATCAATAAAAAACCGGGCAAGGCAGCAGATGCCGTAAGGCCTATAAAGGGTGGAGCTGAAGCTGGCACTTATTTTGGAAAGAATAACGGTATAGCAGAGAGAAATGAGACCTGGATAACCGGTCGAGAGTTTATAGCAGGTCAGGGTGACTTGCTTGCTGAACTGGTAAAGATACCCGGGATGAAGAGTATTTCATTCAATATTAATACTGAAAATACAAATGTAATCATGGGTAAGGAAACCTATTGCGTATGGGGACAGCCTTATATTTCAGATACTATTCATGTAAGAGATATGACTAAAGAAGGTTATCCGATTACAGGAAGAGGATTGGAATTCCATATTTCGCCGCAGTCGTTCTATCAGGTTAACCCCGTTCAAACTGAGAAACTGTACAGCCTTGCTCTTTTGTATGCCGGGCTGAAAGGTAATGAATCAGTATGGGATCTTTATTGCGGAATCGGTACTATTTCACTGTTCCTCAGTGATGCGGCAGGTAAGGTGTACGGTGTAGAGATAGTTCCTCAGGCCATCGAAGATGCCAAGGATAATGCCAGAAGAAATAACATCAGCAATGCCAAATTCTTCGTGGGTAAGGCAGAGGAGGTACTTCCTGATTTTTACAATAATAGCGGTAGAAAAAAGGAAGGCACAGATACTGTTCGTGATGACAAAAATAACGGAATAGATATGAGCCGCCCCGATGTAATAGTAGT
>JAKSRV010000090.1 GCA_024403435.1 Lachnospiraceae bacterium | reverse complement strand
GTTTTGATTGATTGAGCGGCAAGATAAATTTCATTAACTCTTATTTCATTCTTAAGCATAGATCCCGGTTCAGCGTACAGCTCATTTTTAGCATTAGACAGATTGGTAATCAAAGGAATTGAAGACTTGAGCTTTATTTCAGTCAAAAGCTTTTCAGATTCCTTTTTGAATCCAAGTACTCTTGCATAAGGAATATAATCAACCATACTGTATGTTTCCATAGTATTTTCGGTTAAATCCAATAAGATATGTATGAGACATCTGGTTATGCGAGTATATGTGCGGTCACGGGTCTTTAATAAATCGGCAAACTGTTTTGCAGAAGTGAATTCATTGAGTTTATTTACAATTCTGTCTGACAGTTCTTGTGTCACATCGAGATAAGAGGTAAAGCCCTTATCCTTTTCAAGCAAAAGCTTATAGTAAAGCATTCCTGAAAAATCATCCAAATCGAGGATTCGATTGGCAGCAATTTCTTCCTTGAGCAATGAATATGCCGATTCAGGAAGGACAGCACTGAAGTCACCGTTGGGACCGGCAAGTATTGCCTCGCGTATTGCCTGAGCGGAAGCCTGATTGCTACGCTCTGTAAGGAAACGGTCATGATACTGTGAACCCTTACGGGTGATTGTGATAGGTTTGATTTTTGAATCGCGCGATATCAATGCTTTGAGATATTCGAGTCCCAAGATGTTATTGGCTGATTCTAAAAGCTTGGCATCATTAAACAGGCTGGGATCATAGTGAATAAGTGCGTTGTATCTGGCTAAGGGGAAGGTCATTCCGTCTCGAAGATAACGCTGGAGATAATCTCTGTATTCTTCCGGTTCGCACACAAGAATTTTGGCAAATCTCATAAGAGGATCGATAGATCCAGCTTCGCTTCCAAATGAAAGGTAATCTACAACACCGATTTTATCAAGGAGAGTAACTGCACCCTTGGCAAAATATTCAGCGCTTGAAACGCTGTAGCAGGAGGGAAGTTCCAATACAAGATCGGCACCGTTTTCAAGTGCCATTTTTGTGCGCACATGCTTATCAACGATAGCAGGTGCACCACGTTGTACAAAATTTCCGCTCATCACTACGATGGTATAATCAGCGCCCGTGATTTCTTTAGAACGGTTGATATGATAGATATGTCCGTTATGGAACGGATTATATTCAGCGACGATTCCGTTGATTACCATTTTATAAAGAGACCTCTTTCCTTAAACCTTCAAATTTGCGACATATATGCAATATTTATTATATTATAGAATTTGTAAAATAGCAAAAAAACACGTGTTTTACAGTATGTTTACAAAATGTAAGCGCTTTCCTAAATTGCCTTTACTATTTGGGGAGATAGTGCTATATTATGTATGTACTTGCACTTATAGACTGATTTGTTTGTCATGAGCGTTTTGTAAATATTATTTATAAAAGTGAGGCTAAAAAATGGCATTTATTGATGGTGTTAAGGAAAAAGCAAAGCTGGACAAAAAGACTATAGTTCTTCCCGAGTCTAACGATAAGAGAACACTTCTTGCGGCAGCACATATTCTTCAGGAAGGTATTGCCAACATTATTATGGTTGGTAACCGAGAGAAGATTATGGATGGTGCCACATGGCTTGAGATTGAGCTTGACGGTATAGAAATTGTAGATCCTTCAGAGACTCCCAAGCTTGATATTTATGTAGAGAATCTGTATGAAATTAGAAAAGCAAAGGGTATGACTCTTGAGAAGGCAAGAGAGATCCTTCTTAATGATTGGCTCACATTCGGTATTATGATGGTTAAGATGAATGATGCGGACGGAATGGTTGCAGGTGCTTGCCATTCCACAGCAGATACACTCAGACCTGCGCTTCAGATTCTTAAGACAGCTCCCGGATGCAAACTTGTCAGTGCATTTTTCGTAGTTGATACCATTATGAAAGATATGGGAGAGAACGGAACTTTTCTTTTTGCGGATTGCGGACTTAACCAGGATCCTACTGCAGAAGAATTGGCTGCAATTGCAGATTCTTCATCACGTTCATTTAAGCAGTTGATCGGTCCTCGTCCTCAGATTGCTATGCTCAGCCATTCTACTAAGGGAAGCGCTAAGCATCCTCTTGTAGACAAAATGGTAGAGGCAACCAATATTTGTCGTGAGCAGTATCCTCATCTTTGCGTTGACGGTGAACTTCAGACAGATGCGGCACTTATTCCTCATGTTGCCAAGAGTAAGGCACCCGGAAGCCCGGTTGCAGGCCACGCAAATGTTCTTATTTTCCCCAACCTTGATGCGGGAAATATCGGATATAAGCTTGTACAGAGACTTGGAATGGCAGAGGCTTACGGTCCTATGCTTCAGGGTATTGCTAAGCCCATTAACGATCTTTCAAGAGGTTGCTCTTGGGAAGATATCGTAGGTGTAGTAGCACTTACTGCAGTACAGGCACAGCTTGTTTAGTATGTGATGATAAATAGATTTGATGTCGTGTATTGTTTTTATTTATCAATTTGTGAATTGTTTTGTTAAATTTTGCTCTGTTGTCGGTTGAGCGATTTACAAAAATTATATTGTGCTATAATTACGAGAGTGTCGGTAAAACGGCACTCTCTATATAATTGCTAATTATTATTTATATATAAGGAGACAGTAATGAAGATTTTAGTTATTAATTGTGGTTCATCATCACTCAAGTATCAGCTTATTGATTCAGAGACCGAGCAGTGGGTTGCAAAGGGACTCTGCGAGCGTATCGGAATTGATGGAAGCCAGATTGTATATCAGCTTGCAGGCGGACAGAAGGAAGTAACAGTATCACCTATGGCAAATCATACCGATGCTATCAAGCTTGTACTTGATGCACTTACAAATGATAAGACCGGTGCTATTAAGTCGCTTTCAGAAATCGATGCAGTAGGACATCGTGTAGTACACGGAGGAGAGAAGTTCACCTCAAGTGCAGTTATTAATGATGAAGTAATCGAAGCAATCAAGGAGTGCAACGATCTTGCACCTCTTCACAATCCCGCAAACCTTATCGGAATTGATGCTTGCCGCACACTTATGCCCGGCGTTCCCATGGTGGCTGTATTTGATACCGCATTCCATCAGACAATGCCTCAGGAAGCTTATATGTACGGTATCCCTTATTCATACTATGAGAATTACAAGATTCGTCGTTACGGATTCCACGGTACCAGCCATTCATTTGTATCTAAGAAGGTTGCTGAGGACCTTGGCAAGAAGCCCGAGGATCTCAAGATTATCGTATGTCACCTTGGTAACGGCGCGTCTGTATCAGCTGTTAAGAATGGCAAGTGTGTAGATACTTCAATGGGACTTACTCCTCTTGAGGGACTTATCATGGGAACCAGAAGTGGTGATCTCGATCCTGCTATTATCGAGTTTATCGCTCAGAAGGAGAACAAGAATGTATCTGAGGTTCTCAATATTCTGAATAAGAAGTCAGGTGTATACGGACTTTCAAACAATATGTCATCAGACTTCAGAGATATCGAGAATGCATACTTTGCAGGTGATGAGATGGCTATCATGACCATGAAGACATTTGCTTATAGAGTAGCAAAATATGTAGGTGCTTATACCGCTGCCATGAACGGAGTTGATGCTATTGCATTTACCGCAGGTGTAGGTGAGAACGGACCTCTTGTAAGAAGTCTCGTATGCAGTTATCTCGGCTATCTCGGAATTGAACTTGATGAGGAGCAGAACAATAAGCGTGGCGATGACACCGTAATCTCTACTCCCGACAGTAAGGTTACAGTTATGTTTGTACCTACAAACGAGGAGCTTGCTATTGCAAGAGAGACTCTGGCACTTATCTAAGTTGTACGAGTATTGTATGGCTGTGTGATTTGTTGAGCATTTATTTAATATGATAAATTAAGCGCTTGACTTATCACTATCGGTGCTATAAAATATCATTAATTTAATAAGCTAAACTGTTGAAGTGGAGATAAAAACAGTATATGTGCTTACAGAGAGACCGGATGCTGAGAAAGGTTGGATATACAGGCTGTTAAATGGACCACTGAGGGCGTAGTGAAAAAGCAAATGCTTTAGTATTCTACGACGTTTGGAACTTACGTTAGTAGTTCAGGATATGATAGTATCCGTAAGTGCGCATTATATGCGAATCAAGGTGGCACCGCGAGAAGATTAGTTTATTCCCGTCCTTGGCGAATGGTTTATTCGTCAAGGGCGTTTTTCTTTGGAATTGAGTTGCATAAGGAGCATATCAATTTCATACACAGATTATTGTATTGTTAAGGAGGCTTAATATGAAAATCACACCTTCGCTTGAAGAATGTATGGAGCTTGCAAAAAGCGGAAAGTACGGGGTTATTCCTGTTTCTTGTGAGATTTTTGCAGATTCAACCACACCTATTTCGGTTCTCAGAAAACTGAAGAATGTTAGCAAGCATGTTTATTTGCTTGAAAGTGCTGAGGCGAACAAGCAGTGGGGAAGATATTCATTCTTGGGATATGATCCTTTGATGGAGGTTACAGCCTATAATGGTGAAACTACATTGGTTGATCCTGACGGAACTCATATCAGTCACGATGATGTCAGAGAGGTAATCAGAAATATTGTAGATAATTACAAGAGCCCTAAGATGGACAACCTGCCTCCTTTTACAGGCGGTCTTGTCGGATATTTTTCTTATGACTACATCAAGTACAGCGAGCCTACACTCAAGCTTGATGCTAAGGACGAGGACGGCTTCAAGGATTGCAAAATGATGCTCTTCAACAAAGTTATCGCTTTTGATAACTATCGTCAGAAGATTGTTCTTATTTATAATATCAGAACAGAAGAGCTAGAGGTTGGTTATGCTAAAGCAGAGCAGAGACTAAATGAGATGAAGGATATTATCTTAAATGGTCAGAAGGCCCCTCATGAGCCTCTTCAGCTTAAGAGTGATTTCGAGCCTCTTTTCAACGAAGCAGAATATTGTGAGATGGTTGAAAAGGCAAGACATTATATATATGAAGGAGACATTTTCCAGGTGGTATTGTCGAATCGTCTGGAAGCAAAGATGGAAGGAAGTCTTCTTGATGCATATAGACAGCTTCGTACCATCAATCCTTCACCTTATATGTTCTATTTTTCAGGAAGTGACGGAGAGATCGCAGGTGCCAGCCCTGAGACTCTTGTTAAGCTCGAAAACGGTCGTCTCCATACTTTCCCTTTGGCAGGTACAAGACCCAGAGGAAAGTCAGAAGAAGAGGACTTGGCGCTTGAGAAGGAGCTTTTGGCAGATGAAAAAGAGCGCTCTGAGCACAATATGCTGGTAGATCTCGGAAGAAATGATATTGGAAAAATCAGTAAGTTCGGTTCTGTAGAAGTGGAAAAGTACATGGCTATCGAGAGATATTCACATGTAATGCATATCGGTTCTACAGTAGCCGGAGATATCAGCGATGATAAGGATGCTCTTGATGCAGTGGATTCAATACTTCCTGCAGGTACACTCAGTGGTGCTCCCAAGCTTCGAGCTTGTGAAATCATAAATGAGCTTGAAAACAACAAGCGCGGTATTTACGGTGGAGCAATCGGTTATATCTCATTTACAGGTAACCTTGATACATGTATCGCTATCAGACTTGCATTTACCAAGAATGGTAAGGTGTTTGTAAGATCGGGTGCAGGTATTGTTGCTGATTCGGTTCCCGTGAATGAATTCAATGAGTGTATTAACAAGGCTAAGGCAGTAAGTCTTGCAATCAAGGCTGCAGCTGAAGGAATTGAGTAGGAGGGGCATATAATGGTATTATTAATAGATAATTACGACAGCTTTTCATACAATGTATTTCAGCTTGTCGGTTCGATTACAACAGATATCAAAGTAATCAGAAATGATGAAATGACTATAAAAGATATTGAAGAACTTAATCCTTCTCATATTATTGTTTCACCCGGTCCCGGAAGACCTTGTGATGCCGGAATCTGTGAGGAGGCTATAGAGTATTTTGCAGGCAAAAAACCTATCCTGGGAATTTGCCTCGGACATCAGGCAATATGTGAAACCTTTGGTGCTACCGTAACATATGCAAAGCAGCTTATGCACGGTAAGCAGTCTGTAGCAAAGGTTGATACATCAACCACACTTTTTGCAGGAATGGACGAGGAGGTTACAGTAGCAAGATATCATTCACTTGCTGCAGACCCCAATACTATTCCCGATTGCCTGCAGGTAACAGCAACCACTCCTGATGGAGAGGTTATGGCGGTACAGCACAGAGATTATCAGGTATACGGTGTTCAGTTTCATCCCGAATCTGTACTTACCCCCAAGGGAAGAAGCATTATGGTCAACTTCCTTAATGCATAGATATAATGCATAGTAAATTAATATAGAAATTATTGAATAATATAATAGATATTGTAAAACGGACAAATATAGGAAAGGATAACAAAAATGATTAAAGAAGCGATTGTAAAGATTGTAAACAAAGAAGACCTTACTTATGATGAGGCTTACGCAGTAATGAATGAGATTATGGACGGTGAGACTACACCTACTCAGAATGCTGCTTTCCTTGCAGCTCTTTCTACCAAGAGTGCAAAGGCAGAGACCACCGATGAGATTGCGGGCTGTGCAGCTGCAATGAGAGATCACGCACTCAAGGTTGAGATTCCTTATCCTGTATTTGAAATTGTAGGAACCGGCGGAGATAAGTCTAACAGCTTCAATATTTCAACTGTTTCAGGTATTGTTGCAGCTGCAGGCGGAATGAAGGTTGCAAAGCACGGTAACAGAGCAGCTTCTTCTAAGTGCGGTACTGCAGATTGTCTTGAAGCACTTGGTGTAAATATCGCACAGAGCCCCGAGAGAGTAAAGGATATGCTCGAAGAGGCCGGAATGAGCTTCTTCTTTGCACAGAAGTATCATACTTCTATGAAGTATGTAGGACCTATCCGTAAGGAGCTCGGTTTCAGAACCGTATTTAATATTCTTGGACCCCTTACCAATCCCGCAGGTCCCAAGATGCAGCTGCTCGGTGTATATGACGAGTATTTGCTCGAGCCTCTTGCCAATGTACTTATGAGCCTTGGCGTTGAAAAGGGTATGGTTGTATACGGAACTGATAAGCTTGATGAAATTTCAATGAGCGCACCCACTAAGGTATGTGAGTTCAAGGACGGATGGTTTAAGTCATACACAATGGAGCCTGAAATGTTTGGACTTAAGAAGTGTACCAAGGAGGATCTTGTTGGCGGAACTCCCGAGGAGAATGCTGAAATCGCAAAGGATATCCTTAAGGGCGTAAAGGGACCTAAGAGAGATGCAGTTCTTTTTAATGCCGGTACTTCACTTTATATCGGTGGTAAGGCAGATTCAATCGCTGACGGTATCAAGCTTGCTGCAGAACTTATTGATTCAGGCAAGGCAATGGAAGTTCTCAACAAGATGATTGAAGTAAGCAATCGTCCCGAAGCATAATTGTGGAGTTGATTTATGGCCACTATTTTGAATACAATAGCTGACTATGCTAAGGTTCGTGTCAGCGAGGCAAAAGCAAAGATTTCAGAAGATGAGATAAAGACAAAGGCACTGGCACTTCCCAAAGGAGATTTCAGATTTGAAAAGGCATTGGCAAAGGATGGTATCTCATTTATCTGCGAGTGCAAGAAGGCATCGCCATCTAAGGGAGTGATTGCAGAGGATTTTCCCTATGTGCAGATTGCTAAGGATTATGAGGCTGCAGGTGCGGATTGTATTTCGGTTCTTACCGAGCCCAAGTGGTTCATGGGAAGCGATGAATATCTGAAGGAAATCGCTGCGAATGTGTCTATTCCTATTATTAGAAAAGACTTTGTAGTTGACGAGTATATGATTTATGAAGCCAAGCTTATCGGTGCAAGCGCTGTGCTTCTTATCTGTTCTATACTTGATGAAAATCAGATTAAAGATTATATTGGTATTGCTGACTCTCTAGGTCTTTCATGTCTTGTGGAAGCGCATGATGAGGAAGAGATAGAAAAAGCACTCAGAGCCGGAGCGAGAATAATTGGTGTAAACAACAGAAATCTGAAGGATTTTACTGTTGATATCAATAATTCGGTCAGACTGAGAAAACTGGTTCCTTCTAACGTACTGTTTGTATCAGAGAGCGGAATGAAGACCAGAGACGATATAAAGACACTTGAAGAAAATGGTACCAATGCAGTTTTGATTGGTGAGACATTTATGAGAAGTGATAATAAAGCAGCTATGCTTAACGAATTAGCCGGAAAGGAAAAGTAAAATGAGCAAGGGACGTTTTGGAGAGTTCGGTGGTCAGTATATTTCAGAGACACTGATGAATGAACTCATAAAGTTAGAGGAAGCTTACGAGCATTACAAGAATGATCCTGAATTCAATGCAGAGCTTACCAAGTTGTTTAATGAATATGCAGGAAGACCTTCACTTCTTTATTATGCAGAGAAGATGACCAAGG
>JAKSRV010000009.1 GCA_024403435.1 Lachnospiraceae bacterium | reverse complement strand
CTCACTCTGAAAAATGTGCTTCATACAGCAGCAGAATCGTCAAGATTGAGAACGGGCACATTGCATAAACCGCACGGACTCGGATGTTTTTGTTAGATGACATGAACACTCTGAGGAAGTTGACTTGAATACTGCCTGATAGAATGATACTATTTCTGATGAATATACACTCATCGAGGAATAGATATGATTTTTGCAGTATGTGATGATGAAAAAATATTTCGTGATGAAATTATAGAGGCTCTGAACGGATATTTCGGCAAACTGGAAGTGACCTGTAAGGAATATGAGAGCGGAGCCTCGCTGATATCAGCATATGAACAGGGCGAGGATTTTCAAGCCCTGTTTTTGGATATAGAAATGCCGGGAATAGATGGCATGACTGCGGCCAATGAGTTGAGATCAAAGGGCTTTACAGCTCCTATTTTGTTCCTTACCAGTCATACTGAAATGGCTATGGAAGGTTATGAAGTGGCGGCATTCAGATTTTTGGGAAAACCTGCCAATCCGGAGAAAATGGAACGAGCACTGGCAGATTTAAGGCAGGAATTATGTGAAAAGCAAAAGCTGATTATCCGTAGTGACGGAGAGGATATCATTTTGATTCCGGACGATATCTGTTATGTTGAAGCACAGAACAATTCCGTGATGATAAAAACTGCAAAACAGGAATATGTTATCAGAAAGAAAATTGCTGATATTGAGAATGAACTGAGTGCGATTTCAGAGAATTTCTTCAGAATACACAGAGGATATATAGTTAATCTTGCCTATGTAAAGAAGCATGTCGGAAACGACATTATGATGGAAAGCGGAGAGACTCTTCCGCTCAGTCGCAGTGCTGTAAACGGATTCAAGCAAAGCCTGTTTAAGTATGTAAGAAACAGCGCAAGATAAATATGCGTGGAAATATAACGGAGTAAATTACTGTAAGCAGAGGTAATAATGACAGTATCTGTATCGAATATAATTCTTATAATTTTATTATTTATATCTGACGGAATCCTTAGAATATGGGGCACGCAGCATTTATTGACCCGATTTTTTGGATATGCAGCCAAACCTAAAAATGGTCGCCATATCGTTTTTTCTATAGTTCTGGCGGTGTATGTGGCACTGAATATTAGCGGCAGCTTTGTTTTGTCAGATGAGAATAACACGATAACTTTATTTAGTGAAGTTATATTCATATTTAATGCGATTTACTGGGCTATTAATCTAGAGGAGAGGAAAAAGGGCAAGAAGGCACTTGTATTTATCGTGACTGATATTATGATTAGTCTTTTCTCGGAATTGATAGCTTATATAGTGAGGCTTCCGTTTAATTCAATACATGGTGATAAAGGACCGGTGATGCTGTTTGCTGCAGTAATCAGCAACGTTATCTCTTTCGGATTGATTTTGGGTATATCGGCACTGTCGTCAAAGAAAAGAAAGACACCGATGCCGACTTCATTGATATGGGTATGTTTACTTACTTATATACTAATTGAAGTAGTAATGAGTGTGTTTACCTTGTCAGATGTTCAAGGAGAATACATTCATCCGATGTTAACACTCAGACTTATTGTGCCTGAGGAAATGATCGATATGATAATCGGCTACACTTTGGTTATTATATTGGCGTTATTTGCAGGAGTCATTGTATTTCTATTGATAAAAGAATCGGAAGCGCAATATTTTCAGAAGAAAAATACCATCAGTGAATATTATTTGGAATCTCAAAAGCAACATTATGAGTCACTCAGTGAGTCCAACAGAGAAATCCGCAAAATAAAGCATGATATGAAGAACCATATATATTGTCTCAGTGAGTTGTATGAGAGTAGCAAGTACGATGAGCTGGGTGAGTATCTAAAGGATATGGGTGCAGCGATGCAGCATACGGAGCTTACAACATTTGTCGGACATGAGATTGCTGATGCAATCATTTCGGAAAAAAAGAGTAAGGCAGCAGAAAAGAATATAGTACTTAGTGCCGAGGGGACAATGTATGGTGTTGAAATGGCAGCTATCGATATATGTACTATTTTCTCAAATATACTTGATAATGCGATAGAAGCCACCGAGAAATTGCCGGAGAAAAACAGGCAGATTAACCTGAAGGTGGGACGTAATAAGAATTATCTTTTGATTAGTGAGTGCAATCCGGTGGATAAGGCTCCGAATATACAGGATAACAGCATTGCTACCACCAAGAAAAGTAAGGCAAATCATGGTTTCGGTATCACCAATGTAAGAGAAGCCGCTGCAAAATATGATGGTGATGTGCAGTTGTATATCGAAGCTGAAGACGGCAAAAACAAGGCGGCCGAAGATGAGACCGACGTAATGAATTTTCATATAGATGTAATGATTCCTATGTAATTATAAGCATCTGTCAAATAGCTTATTATTTGCTCAATCGGTATGCAAAGTGGTATGATATATTAGTTAAAATTCGCTTATGCATGCAGAGGATTGAGATGGTTTTTAGTTCTGTTATTTTTATATGGGTATTTTTGCCCATAGTTTTAATTGCATATTATGCGATGGCTGCAATCTTTAGAAATTCTAAGGATAGAGGGCAGCGTGCAAAAAATATAGTGCTCCTTGTATCGTCGCTTGCATTTTACGGTATTGGTGGCTACAAGTATCTGCTGCTGTTGCTAGGTGTGTTGGCGGTTAACTATGTGGGTGGTCGTCTGGTGGACAAGGGCGCGGATAAAAAACAGAAGGTTACCGCGTTGACAGCTACCGTGATACTAAATCTCGGAGCACTGTTTTTCTTTAAGTATTTGAATCTGTTTGTGCGTATATATGACAATGTTACATACGCGGCGGGTGGAAATGCCACCTGGGGTGACAGTTTTAAGAATATAATGAGTCTTGAGAGTACCGGGCAGCTGGAGTTTGTTGATATTGTGCTGCCGATAGGTATTTCTTTTTATATTTTCCAGTCGATTTCTTATGTAGTTGATGTATATCGTAAGGATGCTGAGGTTCAGCGCAATTTCTTTGATTTTTCACTGTATGTATCTTTTTTCCCGCAGTTGATAGCAGGCCCTATCGTTAAATACAGCGATGTGGATGCTGCCATCAGAGGACGTAAGGAATCTGTTGCACTCTTCGGAGATGGTGTTGGCAGATTTATTTATGGTATGGCTAAAAAGGTTCTTATCGCCAACACAGTAGCGGTAATTGCCGATGATATATGGAAAATCAGTCCAAACAGTTTGGGGGCAAGTGTGACCTGGCTGGCAGCAGTTTGTTATACACTGCAGATTTATTTTGACTTTTCAGGCTATTCGGATATGGCTATCGGTCTCGGAAAAATGTTCGGATTTGAGTTCAAGGAGAACTTCAATTATCCTTACATTTCCGGATCTGTTCAGGAATTTTGGCGCAGATGGCATATCTCACTGTCAACATGGTTCAGAGAGTATGTGTATATACCGCTCGGAGGAAGCAGATGCAGTAAGGGCAAGCTGCTCAGAAACATTTTTATCGTATTTTTACTTACAGGTGTATGGCACGGAGCCAACTTTACTTTCCTGCTGTGGGGACTGATGTATGCGGTTCTTCTGATGGCGGAGAGAATGTTCCTGGGTAAGATTTTAAGCAAAAAATGGGTCAAGCCTATAGCACATATATATACTTTGTTTGCTGTGATAATCGGATGGGTGCTTTTCAGATCCGACAATATCGTTTACGCATTTGGATTTATCAAAAAAATGTTCATGGCAGGAAACGGAGAGTATTCTGTATTTTCGTTTATTAATGTCAGAAGTATGATTGCCATTGTTGCAGGTATTATTCTTAGTCTGCCGATTTATTCCGGATTGAGGAAAAAGATAGATAGCTTGCCTCAAAAGGCAAGAGGAGTTTTGAGTGTGATTGAAACAGTATGGCAGATGGTATTGTTGGCATACTCGATACTTGTGATTGTGAGCGGATCGTATAATCCGTTTATATATTTCCAGTTCTAAGAGTTTGAGGATTTGAATGAAGAACTATAAGTTTAAGATAATTGCATTTATTGCCATTCTGATAGTTCCGACGATTGTGTGGATAGGAATAAAGCTAGGGAGTCCTGCTACATACGAGAAGCTGAACTATGATCTTGGAGAGAAGCGTGAGAAGACCAAGATTGAGTCAGTCACTCAGTTAGCATCATCCGGAGATGTTTTGTCCGCCTATTTTGCAGACAGGGCACCATTCAGAAGTTCGCTGGTATCATTTTATCAGAAGGCCAATACAAAGCTTGAGTCGCGCTATGAAAAAGAACTGAAGCCTGCAATAATGGCGGCACTCTATGGAAGCGGTACAAGTGAGATTGACAGCGATGATACTGCGTTTAATGAGTTGTTCGGCGGTGCATCAAATACCGGTTCGGGTAATAACGGAGGTACTACTTCAGCTACAGGATCGGATGGAGTAAATACATCCGGTAACAGTTCGCAGAATGATTCAGAGCTTGGTAACTCAGGGGATGACGTGGTGACGGTTCATGAGCATACCTGGGTATATGCCGGCGGTCAGGATGCATCCTTGGAAACATGGGGGTACAGTATATATTTTTGTGCTGATTGTCATGAGATAGAATATCGCGATTGGCAAAATAAGCTGGTCGATGACAGTTATTTGGCACCGGTGGTAATCAATGATACAACCATCATAGGAAGAAATGACTGGCTCTTCCTGTATGGTTTTGGAAATATTAATTACTACAAGGCCAACAATATAATGTCTGATGAAGAAATGAATGCATATATGCAGACCTTGATAACTCTTGATGAAATGTGTCAGGAGAGAGGTATTAAGCTTGCAATTTCTATTGCACCCGATAAGGATCAGGTATATTCGGAATATATGCCTACCTATAATGTTGAAAATGAGTACAAGAGAACCGAGAGACTGGTTGATTATATTAAGAACAATTCGGATCTTGCGATATCATTTCCTCTGAGTGAACTGGAGTACAGCGACAGATTCTGGCAAGTATATTACAGATACGATACTCACTGGAACCATATGGGCGCGTTCATTGGAGTACAGGCTCTGTATTCATCATTGGGAATGCAGGTTACAGATCCTATGACACTTGCGATTAATACCTATGAGTACGGACGTGCCGGCGATTTGATCGATTTGGCGGGAATAGATGCTTCATCGTACGAGCCTGATATTGATTACCTTCTTTTCTACAGAGATAATGTAAATATCACTTATGAGACAGCCGGATATGAGGCATTGGAAAATATCTACAGGACCGAATCCGATTCGGCTAATGATGAGAAAATGGTTCTTATCGGAGATTCCTTCAGAGTAAATATGATAGGTTTCCTTAAATATGATTTTAAGCAGTGTATGTTTTATAATCGTGAAGTGATATCTTCTGCCGATGCGGATATATTGGACTGTGATGTATTGGTGCTTCAGGCCAATGAAAGAAACGATGCAAGAATTATTACATCTGCACAGTATATAATTGATTTGTTTTCAAGACAGTAAGTAAAATAAGACGCATACTTGGGGTAATCCCTTGGTATGCGTCTTTTATGTTTAGATTAATCTATATATTCGGAGTCTATTAATTTCTATGGCTTGTGATGACTACTTATTGCAGAAGAAAGCGATACAAATAGCACCGGGGCCAATATGGGTACCGATGGCACAGCCTACGGTACTGGTAGGGAAATCGCTAACCTTTCCGTCATAGAGGTCTAAGCTGTCTTCGATATATTTGTCGAGTAATTCTTTAGAATGACCGGTATACGCAAGATAGAAATTCTTGTCAAAATCGATACCGTCAAGATAACTGGTTTCTCCAAAGGTTACGGTTAAAGGAATAACCGTGATGTTCATTTCTGCGGCCTGAGCCTGGGTAATGTCACTGGCTGAATCTGTAAAAATCTGTAATCCCATTTTCTCTCGCATTCTTCATCAAAATCTGTAAATGAAATATTTTTTGATGAGTTATCGGTAAGCCTCTATATTTAGGTTAAGCTTGCCTTTTTTTGTTGTAGTTGGTTCGGATACGACCTTAAATTTGCCGTAGCCTCTTGCATTTATTACATCTCCCATGCTGATTGACTTGGAATTGTTTTCAGTCAGGCGCCCGTTGATAAATACTTTGCCGGTTCTGAAAAGTTCCAGGGAGTCATTTCTGGAGAGGTTGTAAACTTTTGAAATCAAAGCATCTGCACGCTCGGAGGCAACCTGAATTAAGAGCTTTTGAGGTTCATCCTTAGGGAATTCCGCAGCCTCTGTGATACATCTGCATTTTACGTGAGTGTGCTTCACCTGATCTAAGTTTTCACATATAAAGTCAGCCATTGAGTCCAGGCAGAAAAGATATGCCTGCTTGTCTCCGGCCTTGATATCACCAAGTACGCTTCGTTCTATTCCCAAGTTCATAAGTGCACCGAGGAAATCTCTGTGAGAGAGATTGTCAGCGAATTTCTCCATAAGAGGAGTGATATGAATGCAGACAATCGGAGGGTCCTGCGAGTAGCCAAGGGCCTCTTCATTTCCGAAGCGTACCAGCATTCTTTCTGCTGAATCATAACCTCCGAACAGCTTGGGAGAAGCGTATGACAGCTCACGCTCGATGGCATAGAATGCGTCTACCTCTGCTATAGAAAGGAAACTGCTGAAGGTATACATGTCTTGTTTGTAGGAACGATCTGCCAAATCGCGAAGATGCTTTTGTACTAAAGTGATTTCGTCTTTATTGTTCATGTCATTTTCTCAAGGGTTAATATACGGATTTCAATGTGTCTTTGCAAACTACTTGATGAATATATATGTGTTGCAAAACACGGTGTGAGGATTATGCATATTTTTACCGACTTATTGAACAGGTTTGTTATGCCGGAATTCAATAAGTCGGTATAGTGTATTAATTATGTCCGAATTCAATAGTGTAGGTGTTCTCGAAGGTTTCATCCTTGGCGAGGACATTGCCGTATTCTCTCTGAGTCAAATCTCCGGTATAGTCGTCATAGTCAGCACGACCGCACCAGGGTTCTATGCAGAGGAAGGGAGCATTCTTTTTCTCGGGAGACCATACTCCGAAAAGGGGAGTATTGAATTTTACCGTGATGTATCTGTCTCCGTTAGGGTCCTCAATGCCTACGCAACCGGTCTGATTACCTTCGATAATGTAAGTGGTTCTGTCGAAAAATTCGGGAGTCAGAGTCACACGATTATTTTCCAAGGGAAGTACAAGGTCCTCGTGAGTGCAGGTTCCTGTCAGATTGCCGTGATGACGGATTTCATTTACACCCTCGAAAAAGAGCTTGTAGCCTGATTTGTTGTCTTCTCCGTTGAGAGGGCATACAAATGCGGGATGAGCACCTACAGAAAAGTACAGTTTGTCATCTGCTCTGTCCTGACCGGGATTGATGACCTTCCACATTACGGATACGGTGTTGCCTTCGAGCTTGTATCCGTTCATAAAGTCAAAGTGGAAGGGATATTTGGTGTAAGTATCTTCGGTGTCCTTTAGTGAAAACCAGATTTCGGTATCTGTGCTGCTTACCACGGTATGCTCCATATCGCGGGCAAAACCGTGTGAAGAAATGGAGTAATCTGTACCTTCAAAAGTGTACTTATTATCGCGGCATGAGCCTACGAATGGAAAAAGCACGGGAGCGGTACGGCTCCAGTATTTTTTGTCACCGCACCAGATATAGTCGCGGCCCGTGGCCTTGTCCTTGACGGCTTTGATTTCCGCACCGAAGGTATCTATGGTTACAATTAATTTTTCATTTTCAAGCGTATAAAGCATATTAATTCTCCCTCGAATAATTGAATTAATGACGGATAAATTATACCAAGCATTGTATGGACAATGCTACTAAAATATGATATCGTTTTCTACGGAAATGAGGCACTTCCGTAGTGTTCGTGAGATGATAGGTCGGAATCGCAATTGTCCGGCGGTTACACGAATATTAAAACCGCTTATTAAGCTGATGGCTTCTGCGAATTACGCAGAAACTGTCGGCTTTTTTGGTTGTTGGGATTTGCATACAGTATTTGAAAAAATAAAGTGTATAAAGAGGTGAAATTAAAATGTTTCTTAGTCTTGCATTAATATTGCTGGTTGGAATGAGCATGAGTTGGATTTGTAAAAAAATAAAGCTGCCCGGTTTGATTGGAATGCTGGCAACAGGTATAGTGCTCGGACCGTATGTATTGAATCTGCTGGATCCGTCAATTCTGAATATCTCGGCAGAATTAAGAAAAATAGCACTGGTAATAATCTTAACAAGAGCGGGGCTCGGACTCGATGTTGCGGGACTGAAAAAAATAGGGCGTCCGGCAATACTGATGTGTTTTGTGCCTGCGAGTTTTGAGCTGGCCGGAATGATGTTGCTTGCACCGAGATTGCTTGGAATATCGTATATGGAAGCTGCCATAATGGGTGCGGTGTTGGCGGCAGTATCACCTGCGGTGGTGGTTCCCAGAATGGTAAAACTGACTGAAGAGGGCTATGGAATGGATAAGGCTATTCCTCAGCTTATATTAGCCGGTGCTTCTGTGGATGATGTGTATGTAATCGTATTGTTTACGACCTTTACAGGTCTTGCAGCCGGAGATAAAGTGTCGGCGCTAAGATTTGTAAATATCCCTGTGTCTATTGTGCTGGGAATCGCTATAGGTGTAGGTGTGGGATTACTTCTTAACCTGTTTTATACAAAGTGTCATATGCGTGATACGGTGAAGGTTATTATTTTCTTGTGCGTGTCGCTGCTACTGGTTGTAGCAGAGGATGCTATTCCGATACAGATTACATTTGCATCTCTTATATCGATTATGTGTATCGGTATAGGAATCAAGCAGAAGAATGAGGCTTTGGCGAAGCGCCTCTCGGCTAAATACAATAAGCTGTGGGTAGGGGCTGAGATTCTCCTGTTCGTACTGGTGGGTGCGACTGTGGATATATCTTATGTAAAACAGGCCGGCTGGGGAGCAGTGATACTTATATTTGCAGCACTGGCATTCAGAATGGTAGGAGTATTTGTATCTTTGCTCGGCACGAAGCTGAATATGAAGGAGAGATTTTTCACAATGATGGCATATACACCTAAGGCTACGGTTCAGGCCGCAATAGGTGGTGTACCGCTTGCAATGGGACTCGGTTGTGGTAACATAGTACTGACCGTAGCGGTGTTGGCTATCGTTATTACTGCACCGCTCGGAGCTTTTGCGATTGATGTTTCATATAAAAGACTGTTGAAAAAGCAGTAAGTATTGCGTGATATGATACCTGATGTGATGATTGAGTATGATATTAATCTGTGGAGAGAGTTATGAAATTTATGTTTAATAAATCAAAGAGTTTGTGTGTGATATTAGTATCTGTATTATTGTGCATATTTATATCCGCATGCGGTGCGCCCGAGAATTTGGATGCAGATTATACTATCGGAATTTGGAAAGCAGAGTACACAGAGAATGGTAATCTTGTATCCACCTCTATCGCGCTCAGTGAATTTGGGGAGTATGGTATTGTAACATATGTCGGTGGAGAGTTTACGGCTGCGGAAATAGGTACCTACAAGTTAAACGGAAATACGGTACTTCTTTATAAAAGCGGAGAAGATGAGGCAACCATGCTGTTGGAGTATTCCGGTGGTAACTTGACTAATGAAGGACATAAATACAAGAAGCAGCCTGCGGATGAGTGAGATTATGTTATTCAAAAAAGAGTGGAATCGTAAGGTTCCACTCTTTTCTTATGTAATCATATTTATTTACGACGGATTTAGATTTCAAAAAATCTGAGAAGGTCAGTCTTAGACTTGAAGCCTACAGCGGTCTTGTCTGCCCGGCCGTTCTGAAAGAGGATTACGGTGGGAATAGTCATGATTTTGTACTTGGAAGCCAGGGCCATCTGTTCATCGACATTTACTTTGCCGACCTTCAATTTGCCTTTGTTTTCTGCGGCAATCTGAGAAATAATCGGGCTGAGCTTTTTGCAGGGACCGCACCAGTCTGCCCAGAAATCTACGATTACAGGCAGCTCTGAATTAAGAACTTCAGTTTCGAAATTATCTTTAGTGAGTATCAGTTCTGACATATTTTTTACCTCGTGATGTTTTGATAGTACGGATGATGTACTATTCCAAAAGTTATTGTTTATACTGATGACCGGCGTATGCAACCGGTATTAACCTTGTCCACAGTATACTACCGAGGGATATGGCAGAAAATGCAGCTCAGTATCCATTTTTGCAAAGAATTATGGGTTCTTAAGGTTTCTTAATAAAAAAAATTCACTAATATCATTGACATATAAATCTCTAGGTGGTAATTTATGTGTCGTCAAGTGTATTAAACGTATTAATACACTCATACACGAGAGGTAGCCATATGATTGTATTGGATTTGAGAGACAAGCGACCAATATACGAGCAGGTGGTAGAGAAATTATCACAGCTGATTGTATGCGGTGTGCTTGAGCCGGACAGCAAATTGCCGTCCGTAAGAAGTCTGGCAATCGATTTGTCGGTCAACCCCAACACTATACAGCGTGCATACGCTCAGCTTGAACAGGACGGATATCTGTACACGATAACCGGACGCGGTAATTTTGTAGCGGATAGTTCTTCCTGGAAGAAGGGTCGTATGACAGTGGTGGAAAATGACCTGCGGCAAGCATTGAAGGAAGCCAGACAGACCGGAATGAGCCGGGAAAGCGTAGATCGAATTGTTGTAGAGATCTGGGGAGAGGAGTAACCGATGATAGAGATAAGAAATGTATCCAAGAGGTTTGACACAGTGCAGGCGCTCTCGGGTGTAAGCGCAAAAATGGAGGAAGGGCATGTGTTTGGTTTGATCGGAACAAACGGTGCCGGTAAGAGTACTCTGATGCGCGCAATTTGTGGAGTGTACCAGCTTGATGAGGGTGAGATTCTGATAGACGGAGAGCCTGTATATAACAATCCCGCCGTTAAGGCCAAGGTTATGTATATTTCAGATGACCAGTACTATGTAGGCTCCACACCGATGGATATGGCCAATTTTTATAAAGACTTATATCCGAATTTTAGTATGGAGAGATTCCTTTCAATGATGGCAATTCTCCAACTTGACCCCAAGAGAAATGTAAATACTTTTTCAAAGGGTATGAAAAAGCAGATGTCAGTGCTTCTTGGAGTATCTGCAGGAACAAAATATCTGCTTTGTGATGAGACCTTTGACGGTCTTGATCCTGTAATCAGGCAGGCTATCAAAAGATTGCTTGCAGGTGAGATGGAAGCAGGAAAAGTAACACCTATAATCACTTCTCACAACTTAAGAGAGCTTGAGGATATTTGTGAATCTGTAGGACTGCTTCATAAGGGTGGAATTCTCTTCACAAAGGATATCGAAGAGATGAAGCTTGGTATGTACAAGGTTCAGGTGGCTTATGACAGCAATGAGCCTATTGAAAAACTCAAGGCCAGCTTCCCTGTCATGAATGAGAGCCATACGGGAACTCTTTATACACTTACCCTCAGAGGCCGTGCGGAAGAGATTGAAAAAATGATTCTTGGACTGAACCCTCGATTCTACGAGGTTCTTCCTCTTTCTCTTGAGGAAATATTTATTGGTGAAACGGAGGTGCTTGGATATGACTTCACAAATCTCACTGAGTAAACTCATGAAAATTGATATTAAGAGTCGAACCTGGCTGATCGTTTTGTCAACTGCGGTTCAGATGATACTTGGTCCTGTTGTCGGTTTGTTCGCACTTACTACAGGAACCGGTGATAAGGCAGAGTTTGCAATCAATCAGGCTTTTCAGATAGAGTACACGATTATAGGACCTATGATTACTATAGTCGGTGCGGTTTTGGTAGCATTAATCGGTTTTAGATTTTTGTTCTCAAAGAGAATGATGGATCTCTACGGAAGCATACCTGTCAGCAGAAACAAAATGTTTTTGGCGGTTTATATCGACAGTATTTTAATCTATGCAATTCCGTTCGTGTGTAGCATTTTGCTGACATCGGTAGCATGTATTGCAAGAGACGGTTCGATGGCTTCAATGGTTATGGCCAAGGCAGGAATGGCATTGATTTCCGGAATTCTTTCATTCCTGATAGTGTATCACATGTGCCTCGTAGTAGTGATGCTTTCAGGTCATCCGTTTGTTGCTATTACCGGTATTGTATTGGCGGGAGTGGCAATAATTGCAGGCTATTCGGTGATTTTGGGTATGGCATCAATCTTTTTCAATACATTTATAGGTTGGGATTTTTCGGCTTTCCGTATAGCATGGATGTCACCGCTGACGATACCGTACTTTATGAGTGCAGTTTTCAACACAGATGCAGTTATTGCAAATGATATGGATGTAATCATATTTATGATTGGAAATATCGTAGTATGCATCGTAAATCTCATACTTGCGGTGACTCTGTACAATAAGAGAAAAAGTGAACTTGCAGAAGGCGGAGTAACCAACAGAGCATATGTAATCATAATCAGATCCGTTACTGCGGCTGTAATCGGATTATACGGAGCGCTGTCAACTTTCATTATGGGTTCAAGTGTAGGTATGGTATGGAGTATTATCGGTGTGATTATCGGAGTTGTAGCAAGCTTTGGTATCATCAACATGATTCTTCATCGTACCGGAAGGGCATTTTTCAAGGATAAGTTTGTGATGATAGGAACACTTGTATTTACTGTTATCCTTACACTGACCTTTACTGTGGATTTGTTCCACTATGATACATATCTTCCCTCCAAGGGAAGTATTGAGTCTGCAAATATCAGTTTCCCGGATTATAGTGATGATGGAATCCGTTTTGATATAGTAGACGGCAAAATAAACGATGAATATGACAGTAGAAAGAATATTTCAAAATATACTTTGACCGATACCGATAAGATATATGAGCTTCTTGAGTATGGAGCCGAGTGTGCGGCTGAAGAGACAACTACCCCGGTTGGATTGTTTGACTCTGTTGTATATGATGAATATTACACTGAATACAATGAAGTTCTGATAAAAGTAAATCTGACCAACGGTACCTATTACTACAGAAGATACAGAATCAAGCCGGAATATATGGCTGAATTTGAGGATGTAATCAATACTAAGGAATACAGAGAAGCTGCTTATCCGGTATCGAGCGGAAAAATATTTATGCCTGATGTAGTGAGTTTCACCAAATATGACAATGAATATTATGAGGATTGGAGCTTTGACGATCCTGAGCTTATTGAAATGATAATGGAGTGCTACAGAAGAGATTTTGACGAGAATCCCGTTACTACGGCATGGGGACATGAGCACGAATTAGAGTGTCAATATGTTATCTACGAGGATGATCCGGAATTCTATTATGATGTAGACCAGAATGGACGTTTCTATCATACTAGCTACGTATATCTGGCAGTTGATGAGGGATATGTAAGAATGAATGCAATCCAGCAGATTATCAATAATATGGATTATCAGAGATTACTGTATGATAATAAGAGTGTTGTTGAAAGTCTCAAGGAAGAGGTACAGGCTATCCTTGATGTCAAATAGATATGTGTAGTATGTTTCATATCATAGGAATTATATAGTTAAATAAAAACAACATCGGATGTGTGTATGACACATTATCCGATGTTGTTTTGTTGTGAGCACTTAATACTGTTTTATTCAATCACAAAATCCTTAAGTTCATCAAAAAGTCTGCCGGGACATTCGCCACTGATAAGTATACCGTCGCCGGTGTATTCCTCAGAGTCGGTTCGACCAAGGCGATGGATTTTGTCTGTGAGATCTCCGCGTGAGTAAGGTAACAGTACCTTGAAGGTACGTCGGTTGCTGTACACGGCCCCCTTTATGGCTGCCAGCAGCTCATCTATACCTGAACCTGTACGGGTGGAAATGTAGATTGTATTGTCGTTAGCCTTGATGGGTCTGAGTTCATCGGGAGGCAGTAAATCCGACTTGTTCATTACATATATTCTCGGTATATCACCTGCTTCAAGGTCTTTGAGGGTGTTCTCTGTCACTGCTCTGTGCTGCTTGTGATACGGATCGGATGAATCCAATACTATCAGGAGCAGATTGGCGTATTTAACCTCGTCCAATGTAGAACGGAAGGCTTTGACCAGACCGTGGGGAAGGTTTTCGATGAAACCTACGGTATCCGAAAGCAGAAAATCCTGATGGTCATCGGTGTATATTCTGCGGATGGAAGTATCGAGAGTGGCAAAAAGCATGTTTTTCTCAAATACAAGCTTAGGTTCAAGCTTATCGCTTGCGGATATGATGCCCTCGGGGGAACTTGAATCTGTAGAATAAACTGCTCCGCCGGATGTACTTCCCGAAGCATTGCCGGAGGTGTTGGTAAGCTCGGCAGACATTGAGAGCAGACGGTTCATCAATGAAGATTTACCTGCATTGGTATAGCCTACGAGTGCTACAGAAGGCAGGTCGCCGCGGTTTCTTCCGGCTCGTTGTACGTCGCGAGTGCGACTGATTACTTCGAGTTCCTTGGACAGCTCGGCTATGCGGTGGTTGATGTGACGGCGGTCGAGCTCAATCTGTGTCTCACCGATACCTTTGTTGGAGCGGCTTCCGCTGCCGCCACCCTGTCGTCCGAGATGTTGCCACATACCGGTCAGTCTGGGAAGCATATACTGCAGATAAGCTGATTCAACCTGCAGTCTGGATTCCCTGGTTTTGGCTCTTCTTGAGAAAATCTCAAGTATCAGATTTGTTCTGTCCCATACGGGCACGCCGACAATTTCTTGAAGATTTTTCATCTGAGAGGGAGAGAGATTGCTTTCAAATATGCAGTATTCAGCATGATTCAGCTCTATTAATTCAGCAATTTCATGCGCTTTTCCTTTGCCTATATAGGTTGCATTGTCAGGATGATCAAGTGTCTGACTGACTGAGGCGCATACTTCCATATCACATGCTTCCACAAGTGCCTTCATCTCAATCATTGAGTGATCGAAATCCGACTTGAAATCGTCATCGGAATTGTTTCTGTAGGCAGAGCGCAGGCCTGCTATTACAGCTTTGGGAAGCCGGTTTTCTTTTTCATCTGTGTTGTAAAGACTCATATATTTTTGTACTCATTTTCTGTTGATTAATCTGCTGCTGAACCCACATCGGAAATGAATCATTTTTGTGCGGGAATATGCTTATATTATCATATTTCCGAGCATTCGCAAAAGCCCGAAAAGATTGTATTATATTTGCATTTGGGGTATTATTATGATAGTTAGCCGATTTAGGGCATAATGATATTATGGAGAAATTTAAATAATGAAATCTACGCTTCAAAATCTGTTAAAAGCAGTGATTTTTACAGCGATTTTTTGCCTTGGCCTGGCAGGTTTATATGAGATTTTCAGGTGGAAGGATACCAATGGCCCCTATGTGTCCACGTTCGATTCGCTTTACTCTCAGAATGAGGATGTGGCGGATGTGGTTTTTGCCGGTCCAAGCTACACTTATGTAACAATGAATCCGGCGCAATTCTGGGAAGAATATGGAATGGCGGCATTTAATATGGCTATTTCCGGTCAGGATAAAAACTCGACTGTTGCCAGTCTGCGTGAGGTGCTGAAGACTCAGACTCCCGACATAGTGTTGATTGACGCGTCCGGCACACTTTTTGACGAACATGAAGTTCAGTCAAATGTGTACAGAAATACCATCTCAATGAAACTGTCTGCCAACAGTTTTAAGCTGATAAATGCATCGGTAAAGCCTGAGGACAGACTGGATTTTTATCTTCGCTGGCCAATTATACATACCAGATATAAAGAGCTGGAACGTTATGATTTTATACAGAACCCTACCTCTATATATACTGCGGGATATATGTATGAATGGGGATGCTATGAGCGAGCTGCATCCATGGATGTGTTTACGGTTACGGATTCTTTTGAACTGAGTGAAACCAATAAAGCCTGGATAGATGAATTGGTTGAGATGTCCAAGCAGCATGATTTTGAATTGATTTTCTATCTGACACCCGGTATAGGCGATGGCGATTGGAGAAGAATAATCAATGGAGTAAAGGACTATTTGGATGAGCTGGGAATCACATTCCTGGACATGGATAAAGATTATATTATGGTTGGAGTCGATTTCGCGACAGATTTCAACGACTACAGGCATATGAATTATTTCGGAGGAGTAAAAGTAACAAAGTATGTGGCTGAATATTTGAAGGCTCATTATGATATATCGGACCACAGAGGTGAAGAGGGATATGAGTTGTGGGAAACCGCAGCAATGTATAGAAAGCATATTGTCGCTTGGAATCATGTATCTGCGATGCAGGATCCTGTAGATGTGGCACAGAGCGTGGCAGGTATTGACAATCTGATAGTTGTTGTCTCTCTTGAAGGAAACTATATGGATTCCGAATGTAATATTGCCGATACATTGGAGGCTTTCGGAATAGATCCGCAGGCGATGCAGACAGGCGGAACATGGGTAATCGAAAACGGTCAGTTAACCAGATCATTTGATAATACAGATATATACAGAATTAAGTTTAATAATATAGATACAATGGAGATAAGCAGAATAATAAGTTCATCCGGTTATTATTTAACAAATGTGACGATGGATCAGAATTATTATCGTAACACTATTTTAAATACCGACGGAATGTATTTGTTTGTATACGATAAGGTTACTGATAAGGTTTTGTGTAACCGTGAATTTTAATCGGGAGCTGCTATGAATATTACAGAGTTTTCATTTTTTATTTTTGTCGGTATCGCGGTATTGCTTTACTATCTGATACCGATAAAGGCCAGATGGGTCGTGCTGCTGTCTGCCAATTTGTATTTTTTATATAATTCCAACAGTTGGGTACTTAACGGAATATGGCTGGGTTGTGCGCTGGTTACGTATGGTGCGACGGTAGCAATTGGCAGTATCCGTGAGAAAAAGCCTAAAGGGGCAAAAGCGATAACGGTTTTGGCGGTTTTGGTGGTGCTCGGATTTATGCTGGCACTCAAGGATATCGGATTCTTTACCGCATTGCTTAATCGTGCATTGAGACTGATAGGTAAGGGATGTCCTACTCCTGTCTTCAGCGCACCTATAGGAATTTCTTACTATTCACTTGTGTGGATAGGATACATACTTGATGTATTTTGGGGTACATGTACCGTGGAAAAGAATCCGTTTAAGTTCCTTGCTTTTTGCGGATACTTCCCGACATATACTTCAGGTCCGATTGCAAAGTATCAGGATGTCCACGACAGTATAGTTAACGGTAATAAATTCAGTTATAAAAATCTGACCTTCGGAGCACAGAGAGTTGTTTGGGGTCTGATGAAGAAACTTGTCATTTCCGAGAGACTGGCGATAGTAGTAAATACAATCTACGAGGACACTTACAGATATCCCGGGGTCTATGTATGGATTGCAATGATTTGCTTTGCATTTCAGCTTTATACCGATTTTTCGGGCTGCATTGATATAGTAATCGGTATTGCAGAGATGTTTGGAATCAAGCTTCCCGAAAACTTTGATCTTCCGTTTATGGCTACTTCGCTGGCGGAGTTTTGGAGACGCTGGCACATCACACTCGGTGGATGGCTGAGAGATTATATACTTTATCCTATTCTTAAGTCAGATTTGTTCCAGAAAATCGGTGCCAAGTCTAAAAAAGCATTTGGTAAAAAATTCGGTAAAAAGGTTCCTACGTGGATTGGATTAATGATTTCATGGTTCCTGATCGGATTTTGGCATGGAGGTCAGTGGAATTATATCATCGGTGTAGGTATATTCTTTGGTGTTGTTATTATTTTGAGTGAGATGCTGGAGCCGGCTTTTAATAAGCTTAAGGCGTTTTTGAAAATTAATACCGAAGCTGCAAGCTACAGAATTTTCCAGAGAGTGCGTACATTTTTTATATTTATGACAGGATTGTCATTCTTTAGATCATACGATGGATTTACATATGGTATTGCAAATTGGAAAAATGCTCTTACCGTATATAATCCCTGGGTATTGTTTGACGGTTCACTCGATAAGCTTGGCCTTGATCAGCACGATATATATATTTTGATTTTCTTTGGTCTGCTGTTGGCCGGTTCTGGACTTCTTGTGCATTTTAAAAAGAAGAGCGTAAGGGAAATCATTGCGGGACAGAATTTGGTATTCAGATGGATACTGTATCTTGCATTGATTTATGCTGTAATTATTTTTGGATGCTACGGTGTCGAGTTTGATTCGGCATCATTTATCTATCAGAAATTCTAAAAAAGGGGAAAAAGAAATGAACAGAGATGAGATTTATTCAATTTTAAACGGAGTATTTCAGGATGTATTTGATGATGAATCAATAGAGGTAAATGATGCAACTACATCTGCTGATATTGAGGATTGGGACAGCCTTGAGCATATCAATCTGATTGTGGCTGTAGAAAAGGCATTCGGTGTAAAGTTCAATGTTGGTGAGATTCATAACATGAACAATGTAGGCGATATGGTAAATCTTATTATTGCCAAAAAGGGTTGATTTAATTACTGAGCAACGCTAATAAATAACTGTGGAGATAGGTATGAAAGAACTGGAATATCCTTTTGATGCCGATTATATAAATTCAAAACGTAAGGCTATTAAAAGACAGCTTTTGGAAACGGGCAAAAACTATATTGATGTAAAAATTGCAATTTTGGGCGGAAGCACAACGAGTAATATCAAAAATGTGCTGGAGCTGTTTTTGCTTAATTACGGAATAAAACCGTCATTTTATGAGTCGGAATACAATATGTATTACGAGGATATTATGTTTGACAATGAGGAACTGAAGGAATTTGCTCCGGAGCTTATTTATATTCATACCTCCAACAGAAATATTATTGATTGGCCGGTGATGACAGATTCCGCAGAACAGGTAGATGCCAAACTCAAGAATGTATATTCCAGATTCGGCGGACTGTGGGAGAAGGCTGCGCAGGTTTATCATTGCCCTATTATTCAGAACAATTTCGAGTTGCCTTATTACAGACTGATGGGTAATAAGGATGCTGCGGATATCCACGGAAGAGTGTATTTTGTCAATGAACTGAATCGCATGTTCGGTGAATATGCACGTAATCATGAGAATTTCTACATTCACGATATCCAGTATGAGTCAGCTCTGTACGGTCTCGAGAAGTGGTCGGATCCTTTCTATTGGCATATGTACAAGTATGCGATGTGTGTGCCCGCGATACCTTATACTGCTTTCGGAGTTGCCAACATTATTAAGTCTATTTACGGCAAGAATAAGAAGATATTGGCCCTGGATATGGACAACACATTATGGGGCGGTGTTATCGGAGATGACGGAGTAGACAATATCGAAATAGGACAGGAGACTTCGCTTAGTCAGACCTACAGTGAATTTCAGAAATATATTAAGGACAGAAAGCAGTTGGGTGTGCTTTTGTCCGTAATATCTAAAAATGAGAGAGACATTGCTATCGAAGGTTTGAGAAGACCCGACAGTGTTCTTAAAGAAGATGACTTTGTAGAGATATGTGCGAACTGGGATCCCAAGGACATTAATCTTAAGAATATAGCTTCTCATATAAATCTGCTTCCCGAAAGCTTTGTATTTGTAGATGACAATCCTGCTGAGCGAGCTATCGTAAGCGGAAATATACCCGGTGTTGCAGTGCCTGAAATGACAGAGCCTGAACACTATATCAGTACATTGGACAGAGGCGGATACTTTGAAGTTACTCATTTTTCAGCTGATGATATCAAGAGAAATGAGATGTATCAGGCTAATGCGCAGCGTCTTCAGGCAGAGGCAAGCTTTGCAGATTACGGAGACTATCTCAAGTCGCTGGAAATGAAGGGCGAGATTACGGCATTTAAACCGGTATACATGTCCAGAATTGCTCAGCTCACCAACAAGAGCAACCAGTTCAATCTCACTACCAAGAGATACAGTCAGACCGAGATTGAGGAGGTTGCGGCAGACGGACAGCATATTGCAATCTACGGAAAGCTTGAAGACAAATTTGGAGATAACGGAGTAGTAAGTGTTGTTATCGGAAAAATAGACGGCGAAGTGCTCAATATGGAACTTTGGATAATGAGCTGCAGAGTTCTGAAAAGAGACATGGAATTTGCCATGATGGATGAATTGGTTCGCAGAGCAAAGCTCAGCGGAATCAAGACAATTATGGGATATTATTATCCTACTGCTAAGAATGCTATGGTAAAAGATTTCTATGCATTGCAGGGATTTGAATTGGTATCAGAGGATGAGAGCGGCAACAGAACATGGCGTTTCGATATTCCCGAAGTATACGAGAACAAGAACAAGGCAATAGATGTTGATAATCAGTAGTGATGAAAAACAACGATAAGTGTAAGATTGGTAAGAAAAGTAAAAATAGCAGTCGAATGTGGCTGATGATTCCTGCAGCGATAGCAATCGCTACAGTGATTTTATTTATATTTTACGGAACAAGAAGTGTTGATGCATTGGACAATTTCTCCGTGCTTTACGGAAGTGCTTCGGATGAATCTATGGAATATCTAAAGAGTGAGTGCAAGACACATTTGAACACTTCTTTATTCAAGTATAATGCAGTTACCTCAAAGCTGATGAATAATGTAATCATTCTTACGAATGACCTTTCGACTATACCTAATGTAGACAAGGCCAAGCAGGGTATTTCCGAAGGTGATTATATTATTTATCGATTGGACAATAATCTGTATATATATGCTGCAGACGACGATACGATGAAGTGCGCAATCAATTATTTTGTAAATGAATGCGTTGATGAAGCCGGAAATTTATCAGTCAAAGCAGGGGAAACAGTTTATTCCTCAGGTTTAAAGAGATATGAGGAGTTGTTTATTGGAGAAGCTCCGATATCTGTTTTTGGGATTTATTATGAAAAGAAGGCAATTGCCGATTCTGCGGAACTTCTTCAGTATTATATAGCTCAATGCTCAGGCTCTGTTAATGAAATAAAAAAGGGACGTATGAGTGATGAAGAGCAGGTGCCCGGAATGGGTAAGTCTGCAGGAATAGAGCTGTCATTGTCGTCAGCTATGACTCCCGGTACATACAATATAGTTGAAAATAGCAACAATGTAGTTATTACTGCGTACGATGTCGAAGCTATGAACGAGGCAGTCTGTATGTTTGCCAACAGATATCTCGGATGGTATTATGCCGGCACTGAGAAGGAACATTTTGCTCGAACAGCCGGAAGCATGCATATAGAGATTGCCGAAGAAACAGAATGCTGGATAGAGGAACGAGAGCCGATTATTACTCTTTGGAATGAAAATTATCCCAGAGGATTCTATCTCAGCACGGATGTTAGTCTGGAGGCAGATGTTATGTCTTTTTCAGACGATCAGCTGTATGACTATGTGAGAATGATGCAGTATTGCGGATATACCGGAATACAGGTAACGGATATTTGCTCGGCATGGGCAGGTGCGGGCGGATATGAGGCTGTTCAGGACAAGATTCGAGTGATGTTTGAAGCGGCTCATTGTTTGGGAATGAATACTACACTCTGGGTGTGGGGAGCTGAGTTTGACGGTTATGGATGGACTGACAGCAATGTCACAATAACACATGATGACACCGATGTCAGATATAATGAAGAGGCATATGCGGTTTTTGATAAGTATTATAATATTTATGCAGAGCTTGCCGATTGTACAGACCGTTTGATTGCTCACTTTTACGATCCCGGAAATTTATCCGACTCAGAGGATATAGCTTTTTATTCTAAGCTTCTCTGGTCTAAATTCAGTGCAGTCAATCCGAATGTTAATTTTGGAATCAATTGCTGGGGAGATAAATTCAGTAAACCGGTATTGGTAAGAGAGCTTGGAAACGGATTCACTATATATGAAGGAACCGATAGAAACGAGGAATCCGGTTACGAGGAATTCAGAGGTTTTGTAAGCGAACGCGGCAACAGTCTGGGAACCTGGTCATGGAACAACTGTGAGATGGAAATCGATCAGTTGGCACAGATGAACTATAATATCGAGATGATCAAGTCCACATATCAGATAGCGAAGGGCTATGATTACGTGTGCAAGCCGGAGTATTGGAGTGAGATGGATTCCAATCACTTGGTTAATATTTTCTCGCATTATGCTGCGGCACAGCTTTTACAGAATCCTGATCTGGATACAAATGAGCTAACGCTAAAGATTGCGCGTGATGCAGTGGGGCCGGAGTATGAATCGGAGTTTGCTGAAATTTTGCAGCTGATTCAAAAGGCAAGAACAGGTGAGAATTGGGAATCCTTTTTCTGGAGTATGGATGATTATATTCTGTTGTCGAAGGATTATCCTGCCGAAGAGATTTTGGCTGATAGTGAGAAGGCTATTGCGGCTATAGATGAGATGATAAGCGCCGGAGTGGAAAGTTATGCGATTCCTCTTCCGATAGCAATGAGCGATTTACTGTTGTTGGTACGTCCAAATATTCAGCAGATACATGATTACGCACAGTTCAGAATCGAGTTTGCAAAGCTTGAGAAACTCTGTGCTGAAATTTTATCGTTTGAAACCGCAAATGCAGAAGACGATGCAACAGATGCAAATGTCAACGGAAACACTGAGGGTATTGGTGCAGATGCAGATGCAGAGGATGCTTATGATGAGGCAGCGGCGCAGCGAGCTGAGTTCATTGCGGAGATAGAAGCTCAGCTGAAGATAATCGCAGAGCCAATAAAGGATTACAATTGTGTCATAGGAAGCTGGGGACAGGTCGAGGCGAGAGCTCAGCAGCTGTTGGTGGTGGAATTGTGTGAAAAATATGGCATCGAGAGACCGCACTATGCTCAGTATGATACAGTATGGAAGTATCGTATCAGATCACAAATGGCTTCATATCAGCGAGGAGTGAAGGAGCCGGTGTACTTCGCAGCACCATACTATCAGTATGGTTATGCTTTGGGTGATGAAGAAACCGAAAGACTGGTGACAGAGATGGTTGAAGCAGGTACACTTATTCGCAACAGTGACGGAAGAGTATACCTTTCAGACTGGGATAATTACAGCTATATGAGTACATATTAGTGGCTGTGATTCAGTAAAAAATGTCATTATACGTATACTGGAACATATCGTGAAAAACGATTTCCAAAACTGTTGAAACTACTAAATAAATGGTTTATAATACGTGCTTGATATAAAACAAACAAAATTGATATACGATATTTGTCGGTAAGAGATATCGTAGATTTTGTAATTAATAAAGGTAAACATTGTTTTTGACAACAATAATAAACGGAGGTTTTTACAAATGGTTGCATGGAACAATCTTGACACATTAAACAGTTATAAGGCACTTACCGGTGTAAAGGCGGTAAAGCTTCAGGAAGTTATGGCAGGCGAGGCAGGAGCTGAGCGTGTAAAGAACTATCAGGTTCCCATGGCAGCAGATATGGTATACAGCTATGCAGCAAAGTCTGTAGATGATGATACTCTCAAGGCTCTCGCAGCACTTGCAGAGGAGGCTCAGCTTGCTGAGAAGTTTGCAGCTCTCTACAACGGAGAAGTAATCAATACCGGTGAGAAGAGAATGGTTCTTCATCACATGACCCGCGGACAGCTTGGCGACAGCGTTGTTGCAGACGGCGGCGACAAGAGAGAGTTTTATCTCAATGAGCAGAAGAGAATCGCTGAGTTCGCAAATAAGGTTCACAGCGGTGAAATCGTAAACGCAGCCGGTGAGAAGTTCACTACTGTAGTACAGATCGGTATCGGCGGAAGTGACCTTGGTCCTCGTGCTATGTATCTTGCACTTGAGAATTGGGCAAAGAAGGAAGGCCTTTTCAAGATGGATGCCAAGTTCATCAGCAACGTAGATCCCGATGATGCTGCCGCAGTTCTTAATTCAGTAGATGTAGCACATGCTATTTTCATTTTGGTATCAAAGTCAGGAACCACTCTTGAGACTCTTACCAATGAATCTTTCGTAAAGGATGCACTCAAGAACGCAGGTCTTGATGCTTCTAAGCATATGATCGCAGTTACCAGTGAGACTTCACCTCTTGCAAAGAGCAGTGATTATCTTGCAGCATTCTTTATGGATGATTATATCGGTGGTAGATTCTCATCAACCTCAGGTGTAGGCGGAGCAATCTTAAGCCTTGCATTCGGACCTGAAGTATTTGCAAGATTCCTTGACGGTGCAGCAGCAGAGGATAAACTTTCTGCAAATGCTGACATGATGAAGAATCCTGCAATGCTTGATGCGATGATCGGTGTATACGAGCGTAACGTACTCGGATATCCTTCAACAGCAGTTCTTCCTTATTCACAGGCCCTTTCAAGGTTCCCTGCACATCTTCAGCAGCTTGATATGGAGTCTAACGGTAAGTCAGTTAACCGTTTTGGCGAGCCTGTAAACTATGTAACCGGTCCCGTAATCTTCGGTGAGCCCGGTACCAACGGACAGCATTCATTCTATCAGCTCCTTCATCAGGGAACTGATATCACTCCTCTTCAGTTCATTGGATTCAAGAACAGCCAGATCGGAACTGATGTAGATATTCAGGGAAGCACCAGCCAGCAGAAGCTCTGTGCTAACGTAGCAGCTCAGATTGTTGCATTTGCCTGCGGTAAGGATGATGAGAACAAGAACAAGAATTTCGAAGGCGGACGTCCTTCAAGCATCATTATCGGTGAGCAGCTTACTCCCGAAGCTCTCGGTGCACTTCTTGCTCACTTTGAGAATAAGGTAATGTTCCAGGGATTTGTATGGAACATCAACAGCTTTGACCAGGAGGGTGTACAGCTTGGTAAGGTTCTTGCCAAGAAGGTACTTGCTCACGAGACCGACGGAGCGCTCAAGGTATTCAGTGATATGTTAAATATCTAATTGAAGAAAGTTTTTGAAACTTAGCAGTTGCAGTATTGTTTTGATACTGCAACTGCATAATTTATTTTGTGTTGAATATGAGGATGGATAATGGATTTCATTAAAGACTTTATTGATAAAAACAAGAAGCTATCAATAACCATTTTATTGGCAGTATCAACTTTATTTTATACGATACTGGTTGCAGCAATAGACAGAAAGCCTATTGGACCTCAGGGTTCTAAGGTTGGCTGGTCAGCATTGAACGGTTCATTCAGAGATGCCATCGGACAGCATCCGGCCTGGGATAAGTTTACAGATGTATTGATGGTGCTTGCAATTCTTGTAGCTCTTTCATTTGTAGCTATCGGTGTAATGCAACTCATTCAGCGCAAAAATATCTTCAAAGTAGACAAAACTATCTGGGGTATGGCAGGTTTGTATGTACTCATGGTTATTGTCTATATCGTGTTTGATAAGATTATTAAAGTTAATATGCGTCCTATTCTTGAGGAAGGCGATAAGCTCGAGTGCTCATATCCTTCATCTCATGTGCTGGTTATCTGTACAATAATGGGTTCTGCATATGTGGCTTGGGGCCAGATTAAGTTCTTGACCGAGCGTAAGATGATTCTGGAAATATGTAAGATTGCCGCCATCGGAATCATGGCTCTGGCTATCGCAGGACGTCTTGTATCGGGAGTACATTGGTTTACTGATATTTTTGGCGGAATGTTATTTGCTGCCACATTGATATCTGCGTATATTGCAGCTGTTCCCATGATTAAGTTCAAGGCAAAGGAAAAGAAACTCACAAAGCGTGAGGAACGTGAAGCCACTATTTATTAATTGAAAAAAATGAAGCCATCGAAGTGCGAAGATGATATGCGCTCGGGATTACGAGTACATGTCGAAAACGCATTTCGGTGGCTTTTTTGTGTGAATATAAGTATATGTCCGGACAGTAAATGGTCATGCGTTATAAATGGACATATATTATTTACCATCGCATTTTATATGATGCTCTTACCTTCTATGATGTGGCATATGCTGTGCTCAACCATGTCGGATATGGCATTCTCTGTGTAAAAAGCCATATGTGGCAGCATCAGTACGTTAGGAAGGTCCTTAAGGATGGACATTTCTCTGTGTCCGATTACCTGATATTTGTAATCTCCGTAGAATATACCGAGCTCATTCTCGATTACATCGAGGGCAGCGGATCCGATTTTACCGGATTCAACTGCATCTATAAATGCCGGGGTATCGATAATACTGCCGCGAGCGGTGTTGATGATTACCACACCATCCTTCATAGTTTTGATGGAGTCAGCATTAACCATGTGGAAACTGCTCGGAGTGGCGGGGGTGTGGAAGGTGATTACATCAGCCTCGGAGAAAAGTTTTTCGAGCGATGTATATTCGGCCAACGAAGCTGCAGTAGGATTCTCATAGGGATCGTAGGCAAGCAGCTTACAACCAAAACCACTAAGATTCTGCAGTACGTGAGTACCGATTTTACCGGTTCCGACTACTCCTACAGTGAGATCTTTGATTTCACGTCCGATATTTCCGGGAAGACCGTAATCCATTCCTTCCGCACGTTTGATGATTGATTTCATACGGCGCAGACACATGAGGATGAGCATTACGGTGTAATCGGCTACACTTCCTGTAGAATAAGTAACGTTACTTACGGCCATATTGTATTTTTTTGCTGCATCCAGGTCGATGTGGTCGTAGCCGATGGTACGAGTGGATATATGCTTTACACCTGCCTTGGACCATTCTGCGATAATATCCTCAGTGACAGGCTGTGTGATGACGGATACGCCCTCGCAGCCTGCCGCAAGATGAGCATTGGCAACGGAAGGAGCTTCCTTTACGGGAACAATTTCTACATTATATTGTTTGCTGAATTTATCAAAATAGATGGCTTCATCGAAGTCTCTGTAATTGTATGCTGCTATTTTCATTGCGACTCTCCGTATATGAGATAATTTGTGATGTGAATAGTATGAAGTAAAAAAGAGAGAAGGTCAACCTCCTCTCTTGGTAAGTCATTTAATAAATTTGTAAAAATTACATATGCATCAATAATCAATGATTGTGAAGGTATACATTACCTCTTCTTCATTATTGTACATTTTCCAAAGTCTCTCTGCAGTTTCGCGTCTCTCAAGACATTCTTTACCGGTTCCGCTGTTGTTGAGATCGGCACCTGCGGGAATGAAGTAGTAGTCACAAAGAGCCTCTGCGTAATCAGCAGCTGTAGGATTCTTGCCTACTGCGCTGGTAACCTTACGATAGTAGGTACCGTTTACATCAAGCTCCTCGAGCATCATGGTAACGTCAGCATAGGTAAGATCATACTGAGTAACTACGGTACGTCCGTTAAGGCTGTCAAGAAGCTTGTTGAGCCACTTGATTCTTCTGTGATAAGACCACTGTACTGAGCTGACACCTAAGCTTCCCTTGTTGATTCCGAGTGAAGCATCACTGTTGTCAGTGGTCCAGTTGAGCAGATAATAAACATCATCTACAGTCTTGATCTTTACTCCACCGGAAGGGAGATAAAAATCATAATAATGCAGCATACTGAAATAGTATTCTACAATTCCGGGAGCACCTTCGTGCTCGACGTTTGCGATAATTCCCATAACGAACTCATCAGAATAGAGTCTGTTACCTTCCGCATCGCGTGCATCGAAAAGTTCATTATACACATTTATGAGGTCCTGATGCTCATAAAGGTAAATGTTCCATTCGGTCATGTTCTGTGTTACTGTGTATTCCCTTGCAGAAGAACTGTTTGCGATGGCAGGTATTGCCATGGCCATAACGAGCAAAGCAATCACAATTTTTCTAAGTTTTTTCATAACTCTTCCTATCAAAATTTGTTTAATTTTTTCCCCTCAAGAATAAATATTACAAATTTATTACAGATATTTTACCAAATTTCGCGATGTTTGTAAAATACACAATATAGGAAGGTTTACATAAGGTATTAACAGTATATTGTGTTTTTGGTAAAATATTGGCTGTAAGACACAAATTGTGGTATCAAAAAGATTGATGAAGTATAACTGTAGTATTCAGATGATTAATATCGAGCGATTTTTAATCAAAATACAGTAAATAAATTTTTAAAATAACGGGACAAAAACATGGGTGACATAACTAAAAAAGTAGTCATTATAGGTGGCGGAGTGGCAGGACTCAGTGCCGGAATATACGGACAGCGTGCCGGATTTGATACAGTAATATATGAAAGAAATGCTGTTGCGGGCGGAAGCTGCAGCGGATGGTACAGGCAAGGATATGCTATCGATAACTGTTTGCACTGGCTTACGGGAACCCGACCTGGAACTGCCGCCTACGGTATGTGGAACGAATTGGGACTGTTGGATGAGAATACGGAAGTTATCAAACGCGTATGTTTTTGGTCTTCGGAATATGAAGATATGGTGGTTACACTGTGGCCCGATGTCGAGAAGACCCGTGAGGAGATGTTGAATATATCTCCCGAGGATGCCGAGGAAATAAATGCATTTATTGATTTGGTAAAGTTGGGAGCAGAATTGATTGAGGCGGGAGCAAAGCCCAAAAATCTGGTGCAGACAATCAATACTCATGAGAATGTATTGTCAGACAGAAAGATGTTCAGATATTCCATGAGATATTTTGGTCTGAACAATATGGCCTGGGCCGAGAAATTTAAGAGTCCGGCAATCAGAGCGCTTATCTTGGATTTTTGTCCCAAGGAATATGAGTCATATTGGTTGATAATTGCCTACAGCGCATATGTTGCAGGCAACGCGGATATCATTAAGGGTGGTTCCATACGTATGGCTCAGATACTTACAGACAATTATCTGGCAGCCGGTGGAAAGCTTGAAACCGGCAAAAGCGTAAAGCAGGTAGTGATAGACAGGCGTAAGCATTCATTCATTGATGAAGTAAATCCGATAAAGCGTGCTTCCGGGATTGTGCTTGAGTCCGGTGAGAAAATTGAGGCGGATTATGTGATATGTGCATGCGATGTCAATTATACATTCAGGCAGTTGCTGAACAAGCGCTATGTGCCGATAACACTGAAGAGAATTTATAATGATAAGAAGACATATCCTCTATACAGCGCGTGTCAGATGGCTTTTGCCGTGGACGGATTGTTTGAGGAAATCCCCGATTCGCTCAGTTTTGCCTGTGAGCCGGTAGAGGTTGCTTATGAAAAATTTGACCGCATCGGTGTGAAAAACTATCGTGCCTACGGTGAATATATTGCGCCTGAAGGAAAGACGGTTATACAGGTATCGCTCAATCAGTATAAAAAAGATTTCTTATATTGGAAGAAACTGTATCAAAATGATAAGGAGACGTATGACAGAGCCAAAGCGAATGTAGCTGCCGCGGTGGAGAATGCTATATGCGCGAGATTTCCTCAATATGAAGGGAAGCTTACGTTACTCGACGTATGGACACCATACTCTTATGCGCGTAGAAATAATGACACTCAGGGAGCTTTTATGCGCTATATCACTACAGCTACCAGTATGAATGCCATTATTCCTGAGGAGATAATCGGATTAGACAACGTATTTTTGGCCGGTCACTGGCTATTGTATCCCGGTGGAGTACCGTCCGCCGCATTGACAGGCAAGAATGCTATAGGGCATATTATAAATAAAGAAAAAAAGCACAGTTATATTATTGGGGATGCGAATGAAAAATCTGGGAAAAATAACTGAATATAGTAAGGAAGGCAATGCAGTCACAGTAATATATGAGAACCGTAAGCTCATAGTGACGGCGCTCACCGATGAAATTATCAATGTATTTGAGCCTACATGGTCGGAGGAACACAGATCCAAGGCCATTGAGGCTGAGGATATGGAGCGCGTAACGGCCAAGGGTGCGGAGCTCGAAATAAAATGTCTGATAATGGACGGAGAAAAGCAGTTGATACTTACCACCAAAGCTCTCAAGGTGGTCATCAGTGAAGGCGGATATGTAGATTTTTATAAGCTCGACGGAACGGAGCTTTCTTGCGAGTATCGTGGAGAGAGAAAATCCCGCAGGGTATTAAATATGTGGGATGCGGAGCTGCTTAAGGCTGAGGGACATGATGTTTCGGAAGTGTCTGTAGATAAGCCTGTTATGAATGTCCGCGTAGTAGATAAGAAGGAATCCTTCTACGGACTCGGAGACAAGACCGGTCCATTGGATAAGAGAAGCTATGAGTATGAGGATTGGAACTCAGATATCCCGGATGCCCATACGGATCAGTTCCATGCATTATACAAATCAGTTCCGTTTTTGATTTGCCGCAAGGATGAGGCATCCTACGGATTATTTTACGACAATACCTTCCACGGATATTTTGATATAGCGAAGGAAAATCCTGAGTATATCTGTTTTTCTGCGGACAATGGTAATCTTGATTATTATTTCTTAGGCGGTGATACTATTCCTGCCGTTGTAGGCAATTACACGCTGCTCACTGGACGCGCACCGCTTCCTCAGCTTTGGACACTTGGCTATCATCAGTGCCGCTGGGGTTATTCGAGTGCAGAGGATATCCGTGGAGTAGCAGAAAAATTCCGCGAGTATGATATTCCCTGCGAGTCGGTACAGTATGATATCGACTATATGAACGGCTACAGAGTATTTACTTGGAATGATAAGGACTACGGTCCTGCGGGAAAGCTTTTTAAGGAGCTCGGCGAAAAGGGCTTCAAGCCTGTGGTCATAATCGATCCCGGTACCAAGCGTGAGGAAGGCTATTTTATGTATGAGGAAGGAACCAGAAACGGTTATTTCTTCAGAACAGCCGACAATTCCGCAGATTATGTGAATGCTGTCTGGCCCGGTGAGTCCAACTACCCCGATTTTGGTCGCGAGGAAGTCAGAAACTGGTGGGGCAATCACCTGAAGCTGCTCACAGACATCGGAATACAGGGAATCTGGAACGATATGAACGAGCCGGCCAGCTTCAATGGTCCATTACCGCTTGATGTAATATGCTATGACGGTAAACGTCAGACTACTCATGAGGAGCTTCATAATGTATACGGTCATTTTATGGCCAAGGCTACATATGAGGGATACAAGAGAAATACAGGTAAGCGTCCCTTGGTAATTACCAGAGCAGCGTACAGTGGAACACAAAAGTATGCTGCGGTATGGACAGGAGATAACCAGAGCCTTTGGGAGCATCTGAGAATGATGATTCCTCAGCTGTGCAATCTCGGAATGAGCGGATATACCATAGCGGGTACCGATATCGGTGGCTTTGGCGGAGATACTACTCCCGAGCTTTTGAGCAGATGGATTGAAGCAGCTGCATTCAGCACATTTTTCAGAAATCACAGCTCTAACGGAACTATTTTCCAGGAACCCTGGCAGTTTGGTGAGGAAGTAATCAATATATATAGAAAGTACGTCAAGCTTCACTATACCTTTTTACCTTATATATATGATTTGCTTCACGAGGAGCAGGAGAACGGTTTGCCTGTTATGCGCCCGCTGGTAATGCATTACGAGAAGGACCCGATTGTTCACAATATGAATGATGAGTTCCTGGTGGGTGAAAAGATTTTGGTAGCTCCGGTAGTGAATCCCGGTGAAACCGTTCGAAAGGTGTATCTGCCCGAGGGAACCTGGTACAGCTTTTGGACAGGTGAGAAGCATGAAGGAAAAAGATTTTTCCTCGAAGAAGCACCGATTGACCACTGCCCGATTTATATTAAGGGTGGCAGTGTGATTCCTATTTATGATGCGGTATCATATGTAGGTGAGAATAAATACGACAGGGTTACCGTTGTATCTACACCTGAGGGTGGTAAGATGGTGCACTATCAGGATAACGGAGAGGACTTTGCTTATCTTGACGGAGAGTACAATCTCTATGAATTTGATGTAAATACCGAAGGCAAATTGACGGCAAAATTACTTCATGAGTGCACAACGGTAGATAAATATGATAAAGTAAGGCTTGCAGTGCTGTCATAGGCGGCAAAACAGTAAGAGTTTATAGGATAGGGGAGTTATGAAAGAAAGACCAATTCTCAAAAATAAGATATTTCTATATTTAACCGAATTTTTTGCGGGTATGTCCGTAATGGCGGTGGAGCTTGGCGCAAGCAGATTGCTGGCTCCGTACTTCAGCTCATCACAGATTGTATGGACTATCATAATCGGTACCATCATGATTGCGATGGCTCTCGGTAATCTGTACGGTGGAAGAAAAGCTGACAAAGATCCCAATCCCGATAAGCTTTACGGCCGTATCATTATAGCGGCGATATGGATAGGACTTATTCCCGTAGTGGGAAAATATCTTATAATCGGTATTTCAGCGCTCCTTATTTTTGCGGTAAACAGCAACTTCCTCGTTATCGCAGGTTTTGTTGCATGTATGGTTATATTTGTATTCCCTCTGTTTTTGTTGGGAACTGTTACTCCTTCGCTTGTAAAGTATTCCGTAGACAGCTTGGATGACAGCGGAAGCGTTGTAGGTAAACTCAATGCATCCAATACAATCGGAAGCATTATCGGTACCTTCGTACCTACCTTTATCAGTATCCCTGCAGTAGGAACTTCAATTACTTTCCTGATTTTCGCAGGTATTTTGCTGGTATTGGCGGTAGTATATTTTATTTCATCGAAGGTGTCGGTCAGGCAATGCATAAAGCTTCCTGTCGGAATTTTGATTTTTATCCTTTGTATAATATTCGGGCATAACAACAGCTTTGCATTTTGGCAGAGCGATTTGATGTATGAAGGAGAGTCCATCTACAATTATCTCCAGGTATATGAGAACGAAAACGAGGTGGCACTTTCTACCAACGTATTATTCGGTGTACAGTCTGTATACAACAAAAATGAAGGCCTGAGCGGCTTCTATTATGATTATGCGATGGCAGCAGCTTATATGGCCGGTGTAAAAGAGAAGGAAACGGTAAAAATCCTGATTCTCGGTAACGGAACCGGTACATATGCGACGCAGTGTCACAGATATTTTGATAATGCAGATATTACAGGTGTAGAGATTGACCAGAAGATTACCGATTTGGCCAGGGAGTATTTCTATTTATCACAGGATATAGAAGTAATCACCTATGACGGCAGAGCGTTCCTCAATGCCGATGACGGAAAATATGACATTATCATGGTAGATGCATATCAGGATATTACGATACCCTTCCAGATGTCTTCGGTGGAGTTTTTCACATTAGTATCAGAGCATCTGACTGATGATGGAGTAATGGTAGTAAACCTGAACATGAAGAGTGATGAGGAGGGTAATATCAACGATTATCTCTGCGATACCATTGCTGCGGTGTTCAGTGATATATATGTCGTTGATGTTGCAGGATTCACCAATCGTGAGCTGTTTGCTTCCAATAATCCCGAAATGATGGATGTATATCAGAGAAGTATCGAGCTTGAGGATACCGAGGAACTGGTTGCAATGATGAACAGAGTCAGCGCAAGATGGTATGTGTATGAGGCAGGTGATTACCTGATGACGGATGACAAGGCACCGGTGGAGCTTCTCGGAATGAGAGTAATCGACAGCCTTATCGAGGATGAAGTGTCTTATTATAAGAAGATATATGAAGAAGAGGGAATTCAGGGATTGCTGAATTTACTATAGTATTAATGTGTATAAAACCCGGTCACGCATGTGGTCGGGTTTTTTTAGCAAAATGATATGTTCTATTGGGCAGCTGACCGCGCTATATGGGTATGTATTTTGCAGTTATTTATCTGTTAATGAATTAACAATGTTGTTATTATTAATACATCGCAAGACATTTTAACTGAATATTGGCAGACAGTATTTATGTGATTATGTAAATTGTGAAAAGATTCTTCGCCTTTTGTAGAAGAATTACAGAAAAATGTAAATATGTGATACATTTTCTGTCAATTAGCTGAAAGATATGGTAAAATATCTTTTTGTAGAGCTTAATCCAACATTGATTAAGGGTATTTGAAAGGAGTATTTAAAATGGGACTTATTAAAGCAATTGCCGGCGCAGCAGGTGGAGTACTTGCTGATCAGTGGAAAGAGTATTTTTACTGCGATGCTATTCCTGCAGACATCCTTGTGACAAAGGGACAGAAGAGAACTTCAGGAAGATCTTCAAACACCAAGGGTGAAGATAATATTATTTCAAACGGATCGGTTATCGCTATCAACGAGGGTCAGTGCATGATCATCGTAGAGCAGGGTAAGGTTGTAGACCTTTGCGCAGAAGCAGGTGAGTATACCTACGATATGTCTACCGAGCCTTCGATCTTTGCAGGTGGAAATCTCGGAAAGAACATTCTTGAGACATTCAAGACCATCGGTAAGCGTTTCACATTCGGCGGAGATACCGCTAAGGATCAGAGAGTTTACTACTTCAACACCAAGGAAATCATTGGTAACAAGTACGGAACTCCTCAGCCTGTTCCCTTCAGAGTAGTAGATCAGAGAGCAGGAATTGATATCGACGTATCTGTAAAGTGCTTCGGTGAGTACAGCTACAAGATTACCAACCCCATTCTTTTCTATACAAATATTTGTGGTAACGTAACCACTTCATACAACAGATCACAGATCGACGGTCAGCTCAAGACTGAGTTCCTTACCGCTCTTCAGCCTGCATTCGCTAAGATTTCAGAGGCGGGAGTTCGTTACTCATCAGTTCCCGGTCACACAATGGAACTTGCTGCAGCAATGCGTGAGGTACTTACTGCAGAGTGGACCGACCGTATGGGTATCGAAATCGTTAAGGTCGGCGTATCTTCAATCAAGGCTGATGAAGAAGATGAGAAGATGCTCAAGGAACTTCAGAAGCAGGCAGCTTACACCAATCCTGCTCTTGCAGGTGCAGCACTTGTTGGTGCACAGGCAGATGCTATGAGAGCTGCTGCTAACAATCCTAACGGTGCTATGAACGGCTTCGTAGGAATGGGATTTGCACAGCAGGCCGGCGGAATGAACGCACAGGCTCTTTATGGAATGGCAGCACAGCAGCAGGCACAGCAGGCTGCAGCAGCTCCTGCACCCGCTCCCGCAGCAGCACCTCAGATGGCTCCTGCAAGTGCAGCATCAGGATGGACCTGCTCATGCGGCGCTTCTGCTACCGGAAAGTTCTGCCCTGAGTGCGGATCTCCCAGACCTCAGCCTTCTGAGGGATGGACTTGCTCATGTGGCGCTGTAAACACCGGTAAGTTCTGCGCTGAATGTGGTGCTAAGAAGCCCACCGGTGCACCTCTTTACAAGTGCGACAAGTGCGGATGGCAGCCTGAGGATCCTAAGAATCCTCCGAAGTTCTGCCCTGAGTGCGGCGATCCTTTTAATGATGATGACATCGTATAATAGGTATCAAGTTAATATGAACTAATGCAAGGTCTGCTTCGCAATGCGGGGCAGACCTTTTTATGTGCTTGCATAGGATACGAGGATTAGTATAGTATCATAGTAGGAGGGTATTATGAAAAAACTGGCAATCGGACTCCTGGCACATGTTGATGCCGGAAAGACAACGCTGGCGGAGAGCCTGCTTTATACATCTGGTGCAATCAGAAATCAGGGACGTGTGGATCACAAGGACGCGTATCTGGATACTGACAGTATGGAGCGTGACAGAGGAATCACGATTTTTTCCAAGCAAGCGAGAATGCGTTGGAAGGATATGGATGTGACATTGTTGGACACTCCGGGACATGTGGACTTTTCATCGGAGATGGAGAGAACGCTGTCGGTTATAGATATAGCTGTGTTGGTAATTAGCGGATCGGAAGGTGTGCAGGGACATACCAGGACCCTGTGGAAACTTCTGGAGCATTACGGAGTGCCGACATTTATTTTTGTAAATAAGATGGATCAGCCTGATACGGACAGAGCAAAGCTGATGGCTCAGCTTCATTCAGGTTTGTCAAAAAATTGTGTAGATATGACCGGTGGTACGAGTGGCGATGGAGATAATACCACAACTGACATGAGTGTCATATATGAAAACATATCTGCATGTGATGAAGCTCTTATTGAGGAGTATTTGGAGACAGATACTTTAGAGGTTGACAGCATCAGTGGAGCAATAGCAGACAGAAAGGTATTTCCTGTATGGTTTGGTAGTGCTTTACACAATGATGGTACGGACAAATTGCTGGACGGAATAGAGAAATATGCTCCTATTCAGGAATATGGGGACGAATTTGCAGCAAGAGTGTTCAAGATTACCAGAGATGAGCATGGCAAGAGACTGACTCATCTGAAGGTGACAGGTGGTGTGCTTACCCCCAAGATGATTATAGGCGAGGGAGATGCGGCGGAAAAGGTCGATCAGCTCCGTATATACAGTGGTGTGAAATTTGAAGCGGTAAATTCAGCGGAGGCAGGCGAGGTGCTTGCTATCACCGGACTTAGTACCACCTATGCAGGACAGGCGCTTGGCGCGGAGGAGGGACGTGTTCTTCCTGTGCTGGAGCCGGTATTGTCCTACAAGCTGGAGTTTGTCAGAGGAACAGACACACAGCTGGTCTATGGAAAAATAAAGCCGTTGGAGGAAGAATTTCCGGAGCTGCGACTCAACTGGAATGAACAGCACAAGGAAATTCATGTGAGCGTCAACGGAGAGGTGCAGACTCAGGTACTCAAACAGGTAATGAAGGACCGCTTTGATATAGAAGTTGGATTTGGAGCCGGTAGTATTGTATATAAAGAAACTATTGGGGCACCGGCATACGGAATCGGACATTTTGAGCCTCTGCGCCATTATGCGGAGGTACAGTTATTGGTAGAACCCGGTGAGCCGGGCAGCGGTATAGAGTTTGTATCCGCCTGTGGAGTGGATACTTTAGATAAAAACTGGCAGAGGTTGATTAAGACTCATGTGGATGAAGCGATTCACCCCGGAGTACTGACCCGTAGCGAGATGACCGATATCAGGGTGGTGCTGATAACAGGTCGCGCACATCCAAAGCACACGGAAGGTGGCGATTTCAGACAGGCTACCTACAGAGCGCTGCGAAATGCTTTCCGTCAGGCAATGAATGCAGGAAAAGCAGTTTTGCTGGAGCCGGTGTATAAATTTACAATGGAGCTTCCTACGGTTCATATAGGCAGAGCTATGACAGATATAGAAAAACTGTATGGAAAGGCTCAGCCGCCGGAAATGTCCGCAGATGGAGAAATCAGCGTACTTCAGGGAATAGCGCCTGTATCGACTTTCTGGGAATATCAAAAGGAGCTTCAGGCGTATACGGGTGGACGTGGTCAGC
>JAKSRV010000089.1 GCA_024403435.1 Lachnospiraceae bacterium | reverse complement strand
CCGGTATGCATGCTCACAACAATCAGCAGCTTGCATTTGCTAATACCATCGAAGCAGTAGGCGACGGTGTTAACTATCTCGATGCTACCTATGGCTGCCTCGGAAGAGGAGCAGGTAACTGCGCAATGGAGCTTCTCATCGGATTCCTTAAGAATCCTAAGTACAACATTTATCCTGTACTTCAGTTCCTTGAGAAGCATATCGTTCCTCTTAAGAAGGAAGGACTTATCTGGGGCTATGATGTTCCTTATCTTGTAACCGGTCTTCTTAATCAGCATCCCAGAACAGCTATCGCTTTCGCCGGTGAGAAGAGAACCGATTACACTGAGTTCTATGACATCATGACCGTTAAGGATTGATGAACATAAACGGGTATGTAAACAATATATAGATACATATGTTGGGCACAGATAATAAAGATAATAACTGAACAAGAAACATAAAAAGCAGTCGATGTATATGCATCGGCTGCTTTTGTTTTTGCAATATTCATATCTCATTGCAATAGTTTTACATGTATATGAGTTTTTATTTTAAGTGGTTTTGCCTTGCTCTTTTTTGGATCTTCTTGCAGACCGAATTTTGAGAACTATCATTCTAATCAGCAACAGAATCAGGATTCCGAATATGGCACCGGAAGTATCGATGAGAACATCAAGAGGAGATGCAGCTCTGCCGTCAACAAAAAGCTGATGCAGCTCATCGGTAGTTGAGTAGAGACAGCACCACAATACGGGAATCAGGAAGAAACTGAAAAATTTGCCGGGCTTTATTTTTTTCTTCAATCGATCCGATATTTTACGCAGACTGCAGTTGAATACACCGAGACTCAGCATGCCCAAAACTGCATACTCTGTGAAGTGGGCGCCTTTTCTTACAAATTTATCAACGGTCTCTATGTAGTATTGCTTGAGCGCTTGCGTAAAGGTCTTGAAGTCTTTGATTACGACCTTACATATTACGGTGCCGACGGCCTGTGATTGAGCGGTTGATGTCTCTGCAGGTTTTGAAGAAAACCAGGCAATCAGTATCATGAGAGCCAACCATGCAACTACAAGCAGTATCTGCAGGATTATTATTAACTTTTTATTGCCATTTGCGGGCTCTTTTTCAGTAGAGATATTTGTAGTCATTTTTCACTAATTTCAGGAGTTATGCCTGCTTGCTCGCGGACTGTTTCAGAGTAAATCCCGGATTAATCAGGAACACTATATACATCAGGTATACGATAAAATTGGCGATGCCAAGAGGGATGTAATTAACGGTACCGCCGTACAGAGATACTCCGTATGTGATGAACGACAGTACGTTAAGGGCAATAGCCAAAGGAATAGTCTTTTTGTTTTTGATAGCAAGAATTATCGAGAGAATCTCAATAGGAAATGCATATCTTTCGTGCATGCCCGGGAGAAATTCAACACAGGTATAAATGAACAGCATCAAAATGTTGAGGCTGTTTGTTTCCATAGATATGTTTTTCTTGATGATAACGAACATCAGAGTCAAAAGAATGACAAATGTAAGTATTATCGCAGGATATTTTATTGCTGAAATGTAGTCGATTGCTCTGTCGGGACTGAAAGGAAAGAGCGACCAAAAACTGGGATAGTTGAAAAATACTTTATCGCAGGATTCGGTCTGATAATAATAGGGTGATATAAATCCCTTGAAGCCGCGGCCGTTGATATATGCGGGGATGCATACAGCAATCATGGTTATAGGTGTAAGTAGGAAATTCAAAACAGTAAATTTTCTGTCATACAGATAAGCAAAAAGCAGGAAAGGTAAAGCAAATATTGCCTGGAGCTTAAATGCAAATGACAGACCGAAAAATACAAAGCACAGAGGGTACTTTTTCTTGGTGTACATCAAATATGAAAGAACAAGGAATGATGTGTAGATGGAATCACACTGTCCCCACATGGCTGAATTGATAAATACCAGAGGGGAGAAGATGATTAATGTAAATCCGATTAAAGCATTCTTGCTGACGGCAGGATTGGTATCCTTTTTTAATATAAAATAAACGCCCAAAGCAAGAACATAATCAAAAATGCAGGAGAAAACTTTGTAACCGATAACCGCAGGGATGGAAAGCTCGGTCATGATTGCGATAAATGTTTGGTAAGCTACGGAATAGTTGCCTACCTGAACTGCAAGTCCTTTCATTCCGCCAAGCTGCTGCAGCTGACCGTACCAGCCTATGAGGAAACCTTCCATATCACTGCTGATAAAAGGGAAAAACAGATAGCGCAGGGCAAATGAAACAAGAATAGCTATTACTATATATATAATGTTAATTCTTTTGATAATTGAATCCAGTAGTTTGTTTTCGATTTTATTCATAATATGCTCCGAATGATTTGATTCTGCGTGCCGATAAAAATTTTCGGCTTAAAAATAATACTCAAAATGTATCTTACGAAAAGACGAAAAAACACAATATATATTATAGCATCGATAGAGGTAAAGCGACAGAGCCTTTTTAATCGCACCGCGATAGATATGTAGATGCCGGTAAATAAAACCGGTGCAGGCGGAATAATCTCGCAGGTGAGATTATGCAGGTGAGATTATTTGTTCTGTGATATACAATACGAAAACTGTGTGTTATAATCGTAATAATTATGGGTTATTATGCACTTTTACGAATAAGTGCGAAATACGGAGATAAATATGAATGTTACAATAGTACTTCCGTCACTGGACCCCGACGAGAAGTTGAATTTAGTGGTCGACGGATTGATAGAAAAAGGCTTTAATGACATCGTCATTGTAAATGACGGAAGTCATGAAGATCACCTGGAGCCTTTTGAGAAAGCCGCACAGCATCCCGAGGTTACAGTGCTGGTTCATGAAGTAAATAAGGGAAAAGGTCGCGGACTGAAGACTGCTTTTCAGTATGTACTTGAAAATCGTCCCGACACATTGGGAGTTATTACCGTTGACGGTGATAATCAGCATACTCCCAAGGACATACTTAAGTGCGCGGAGAGGATGATAGCTGAGAAGGATAAGGTTGTATTGGGTTGCAGAGATTTTGATGAGCCTAATGTGCCTCCTAAGAGCAGATTCGGTAATAAAACCACAAGCCGTGTATTCAGATTGTTCTGCGGAATGAAGATATCTGATACTCAGACAGGATTAAGAGCAATTCCAAGACAGTATCTGGAACTGCTCGTTAAGACTAAGGGTGAGAGATTTGAGTACGAGACAGAGATGTTTTTTGCTCTGCACAAATCAAAGATTGATTGGGTGGAAGAAAAGATTGAGACTGTATATATCGAAGAGAATGCTTCGACACATTTCAATCCTTTCCTTGATTCGATTAAGATTTATCGCATCATTTTGAAATTTATATTCAAGTACACACTCAGCTCATTGGTTTGCTGTGTGCTGGATATCGGTTTGTATTCACTTTTGATTGCATTGACACAGGGAAGTGTAAATGACGGCACTATGTCGTTGAAGATACAGATGCTCGGCGCAACGATAATAGCACGTGTCATTTCATCTATCGTCAATTACGTATTGAATCAGAAGGCTGTATTCCAATCTAATGCTTCAATGAAGAAGACAGCTTGGAAATACTATTTGCTGGCAGTTGTTCAGGCAGGACTGGCTTATGCGGGAGTATATCTGATTGCACTGTTTTTCGGTTCAGAGAGTATTGTGGCAAAATTCATTGCCAAGCCGGTTGTAGATGTAATTCTGTTCCTTGGAAGCTATCAGATTCAGCAGAGATGGGTTTTCAGAGGATGATTTTGCACAGTATTTATTATGAAATACTGTTGAATAATATGTTGGAATTGAGAGGACTTTATGAGTAAAGAAGGTTATTACGACGATAATGGTAATTATATCGGCGGCTTCTACGATGAGGACGGTAACTACGTAGAAGGTTATTATGATGAGTACGGCAGCTATGCATTGGCTTATTATGATGAGAAGGGCAATTATCTCGGAGGCGGATACTATAACGAGAGAGGCGAATATGTTGAGTATGCATATGAGCTTGAAGAGCCTGTGGATGATTCTGAAGGTATATATGAAATCGATGATGATTTAACGTATGAAAATCTTGATACCTATGCATTCGAAGGAAGTAATGGATATTCAAGAAGCGGAAGTTCTTCCGGAAGCAGAGCGGCCGGCAAAGAGCTTGACAGCAGTATGATCAACAAGAGAAGCATCAATTCACGTACCGGCAGAGCAGATGCACCCAAAGAGGTGAGAAACGAGATGTCGGGTGGTATTAAGAAGAAAAAAAAGAAGAAGAGAATTTCTGTAGGCGGTATTATTGGAAGAGTTGTAATTGCATTGCTGGTATTTGTTCTTATTACCGCAGGTGGATTGTATTTTACAATTCTTACTATTGTTAAGGGACCCAGCGAGGCTGCAAAGAACCTGTTTGTATCTACCATTCAGGAGACCGGACAGATGAAGTTTGTTAACAAGCTTTTCTTCTCGGAGGAAGAGATTGTTGCTATCACCGGTCAGAACAGTATGGGTACACTTGATGCTGAACTTGATACAGATCTTATTACCATCGGTGGAGGAACCGCTGACGCCGGAACGGGAGAGGCAGAGAGCGATTTTGATATTGACGGATTTGAACTTATAGAACTTACAGGACGTACATATTATGCCAAGATGATGATCATCAACGATCCTTCAAGAGTAAAGCTTTCTACTATTTATAACGGAAGCTGGGCTGAGTATGGTCAGTGTCTTGACGAGTTCGTTGAAAATGGAAATTATCTTGCCGGTGTAAACGGCGGTGAGTATCAGTCAGACAGCAATAAGGGCGGTCATCCTAAGGGAATCGTTGTATGTGATGGTGAACTTCAGTATAACAATCCTCAGGCGGGAGATGTGCTTATCGGATTCAACACCGATAATATTCTGATTATCAGAGATGTTGGAAATCTTTCTGCAGCACAGGCCAAGGAGCTTGTAGAGGAACTTCATATTCGTGACTGCGTAACCTTCAAGGATATTGCGGACGGAGATGACAACCATTTTGCCAAGCTTATAATTAACGGTGAGTCGATTCCTCTGAGCGGTAGCGGATCGGGCGCTAACCCCAGAACCGTAATCGGTCAGAAGGCAGACGGAACTGTACTTATTCTTGTTACCGACGGTAGAGGAGCCAGCGGACATCTCGGTGCTACTGCTGCGGACCTCGTTGCAATCATGCAGGAATACGGTGCGGTTAATGCTGCGAATATGGATGGCGGAAGCTCATCATCAATGTATTATGACGGAAACTATGAAATGACATCGGTAACTCTTTACTATGCGAACTCTTCTTGGAGACTTCCTTTGGCATTCGTAGTAGAAAGGAGGGATTGATAATGAGTAAGAGCAGATCAAAATTATCAACCTTCTGGATTGTGCTCGGTCTTTTTGCCGTAGCATACATAATCTTTTGGGTAATATTTATCAATACAGTTATTGTTAAGGACCTGAATATTTATAATGAGACCCAGCCTACAGTTGTAATGGACGGTGTGGTTGCCAAAATCTCTGCCGGAGATATCAGCGCAATGGATTTTGCAAGCTCAGGATCAAGATTTGAGGACGGCAATATCTACAGAGATACTTTTGCGGCTAACATTCAGGGAAAGACCATAACTTACAGAGAAAATGACAAGAGCTATGACTCACAGGCTCCTGTATATGATATCCTCGCTGGCGATGAGGTGATTGCTACCGCTAAGGTTGTAGCTGTTTCTTCAGAACCTCTTATGATGATTCTTTCAAAGACCGAGTGGTCTGTGGAATCAATCACTCCTATCTATGAGGTTGGCGATGAGGGACTCATAATAGAGATCCCCAACACATATACCGCATATGTAAACGGTATCCCTGTAGATGACAGAGAATTTGTTGAGTCTATCGAATACAGTGAATTTGCTTATGCCAAGGCATATGTAACCGTACCTACAAAGTCTAAGTATGAGATTACCGGTCTGATGACCAAGCCTGTTGTAAAGATTTGTGATGCTAACGGTAACGAAGTTGCATATACAGAGAACGGTGCAAATTATTCAGCAGGATTTGCCACAAGTGAGATTTCTGCGGATATGTCGACATATGTACTCAACAATGCCAAGGTATATTCGAATTTCTTCTCAAGAGACTTGCCCGGCTGTGATAATTCTATCAATGGTATCAGATATATGTTCCCTGCGGATTCGGATTATCTGACACTTGCCGAGAACTATCGTTTGCATGATATGTGGATGTACAGCGGACATGCGGCACCGGTATTTTCAAATGAATCGGTTACAGAATATATTCAGTACAGCGATGATTTCTTCCAGGTAAATGTATACTTTGACAAGAGTATGTACCTTACCAGAACCGGTGATACCAGAGTGGATACCACCAACAGCACATACTATTATGTATATGTAAACGGTTCGTGGGTAATCGCGGATATGATCAGTATTATCAATTAGTTGAGAGTCTGATTATCAATCGGAAATAGTATTAAATTTATATTGATTTAGGTAGAAAAAGTATGATATATTACGGATGTAACAATTTTGTAATATTTGTAATATATTTACAACATTCTACCGTTAGGGCGATGACAATGCCGCATGACGGCAGAGTTATCGCCCTTTTAGCATGAAGATTTCTAAGATTTTTGACAACTTCATAATAAAACTGGAATTTACAGCGCTTGTGGCAGTATTGGTGGCCGGAAGAATAATGTCATATGTATCTGTTGATGATATGAATTCACGCCTGGGCCGGGTGATGAGAACGACTGAAAAGGTTGCTGAGATATCGTCGGAAAGTCTGAGTTTGTGTCATGCAGAGGCAGTTGCGGATTGGTATGATAACAGATCGATTGCGATGAGAAGTGCAAGAGAGTCAGAGATTGAGAGAATAGAGGCAGCTGCATTTTCGGAACAGATACTTGCGGAGTCTATAGAAAGCGCATGCGGTGATGCATCGGCCGGCGAATGGCAGAGAGAAGTTAATGCGCGTGAAATGATAGAGTATGCCACACAGTTTATCGGTAATTCGTATGCGATGGGAGGCTCGAGCCTTACAGAAGGTACGGATTGCTCAGGATTTACAATGGTTCTATATGGTAAATATGGTGTGGATTTACCTCATTCATCCGCATCTCAGGCGGGATACGGCACACCGGTTGACGGTTTGGAAAATGCACAGGCAGGAGATCTCGTGGTGTACAGAGGTCATGTGGCGATTTATATTGGTGACGGACAGATTGTTCATGCTGCCAATTCAAGCCTTGGAATATGTATTTCTTCCGTGAATTTTATGGAACCGGTTGGTTTTAGAAGGCTTCTGTGATTAAGAATCGGATAATGTTTGAAACAGAGGCTGCAACAGAAAATATATGGACTGTTAAAAGAAGAACTTGGTGCTTTGAGTTCTTCTTTTTTTACGTTTATGCGGGGTGTTCTTTTTATTCAAAAGGTACTAAAAGGGGGCTTTTTGTAAAAAATACACAAAGCTTTTGGCATGCAAGAATTTTTTTGAATTTTTGTAAATTTAAGTTATCCACATGAAAAAGCCCGAAAAGTCAATAAAATCGGTTTATACACTAAGTTATGCACAATATCCACGGTAAAATTATGTAAATCGGTAGGTTTTGTTTATAGTAAACTGCGAACAAAGGTTTTGGAAAATGTGCACAATATCTGTAAATTTTTGAAATTGTCAGAAAATTTATACAATTTGTTTGGATGCTTGTTTTGGGGTGCAAATCAAGGTTTCATACAAAATTTACAAAAAATTTAGCATTACAAACGATTAGTTGTTGAAAAATTACAACAATTGTGTTATTATGTGTATACAATATTCCAAGGAAAGGGATGATGTATATGAAATTTGTTATTATTGGAAGAAATATTGAGGTAACTCCGGGACTTAAGGCAGCAGTTGAAGACAAGCTTGGAAAGCTTGATAAGTACTTCAACGACGATACCGAGATTCATGTAACCCTTAGCGTTGAAAAGGAGAGACAGAAGATAGAGGTTACAATTCCTGTAAAGGGAAGTATCATCAGATCTGAACAGACCAGCAGCGATATGTATGTTTCAATCGACCTTGTCGAGGAAATCATCGAGCGCCAGCTGAAGAAGTATAAGACTAAGATTGTTGAGAGAGAGCAGGCAGCTGCTTCATTCTCTAAGCAGTTTGTTGATAACGACTATGCGGATGATGAAGAGATTAAGATTATTCGTTCAAAGAAGTTTGAAATCAAGCCTATGTATCCTGAAGATGCATGCGTACAGATGGAGCTTCTCGGACATAACTTCTATGTATTCATCAACGCTGAGACCGATCAGGTTAATGTTGTTTACAAGAGAAAGGGCGATACCTACGGACTCATCGAGCCTGAAGTATAATCCAACACATAATTAAATATTGGGGTATTAAGGCCTTGGCAGAAATGCCAAGGCCTATTTGATTTATTGCACTAGGAATGCACAC
>JAKSRV010000088.1 GCA_024403435.1 Lachnospiraceae bacterium | reverse complement strand
GTCTATTGCTTCTTCTCCAAGGAGAAGGTTGGTTCTTTCAAACTGTTCTTTCATAGCATTAATACCTTTCAATATTGCCCACCAATCCATTATACCATATCAGGTCTTTGCGAAAAGATGAATCATCTTCCGCATCAGACAATATGCCCCCGAGCTTAGGAACAATAAAAAAGCTCCGAGCTTATGCTCGAAGCTTCTTTATTGTTTGATGCGGAAGAAGGGACTTGAACCCTCACGGCCTTGCGGTCACAAGATCCTTAGTCTTGCTCGTCTACCAATTCCGACACTTCCGCGCGCAACAGTGATATATTATCATCTTGCTTTTAGTTTGTCAATAAAAAATCACAAGATATTTTGCAAATCTTTTGAAAAAAGTCTGAATCTTTTATTCAGGATTATTACGTCAGGATCTCCAAAACATCGACCAATCCCTTCAACCACAACACAAAAAACAAGAATATCTCTGCCCATGAAACAATACCCATAGGTTCCAGCGATTTATTCTTACGCAGACATTCCCACATCTTCCAGATTACGCAAACCAAGCCAAGTCTTACTGCATACAAAACAATATTGGTCAGATTTGCAAACGGCAATGTCAGCAGCGCAAGAGCCGCACTTCCGATACCAACACCGAGAAACCACTTGCTGTACGGTCTCTTGATTTTATCCTTGTTCATCTGGATAGCCATGACCATCAAAATAATGAACGGCACCATCAACTGCAGGATTCTGGATATTTCAGGATACCAAAGAGCAAACGCAGCCGGCCATTTTCCCTTCACAACATCCTCGCGGAGTTCGAAGGCAATTTTGAAATCCATTATTCGCTTCATATACGAATAACTGATAGTCGGAACAAAAGCAAAATACAAAATCTGAAGTCTTCCCAACTGAGAGAAGCTTCTACCGTTTACCATAAAGAAAACCGAAAACAATACCAATTCACATAAGAACGCACCGTAAAGCGAGTACAAAATATCGAACTGATTATTGTATCTGCCGTACTGAAGTGCTCTCATTGTTATTCCGAAGACAACCAATATGCAGAAGAAAGGAATTCTGATTTTCTCCAGTTTTTTATAAATATCCCAATTCAGGAAGGTGGGCAGTGAAAATCTCATCAGCTTACACCTCCGAATGTTTCCAGCATATTAAGTAATGCATACAAAAATGCACAGGCTGCCATAAGGTTAACCCAGAACTTATGCTTCGGATATTCTCTTTTTAATGTAGACAACAGGCTACAGAAAAGAACGATCGACAAAATCAAACAGCAAATCTGAATACCATTCTCAGCTATACCGGGAATCCAGCCTATAACAAAACGCATTATGACACTAAAGCCCAATGCTACAATCATCAGCATCTGCTCAACTTTGAGGAAGCCTCCGCTTCTCAAAATAATAGCAAGCAAAAGCAATGCCAATACTACTCCGGGGAATATACTGAACGAAATAAAAATACCGTTTACGATAGAACCTTCCCTAAAATTGCCGCTTGCCGCCAAATAAAGAATAGTACCTATTGCACTGCATCCTGTGGATACTGCAAGCCACATTGGATATCTGCGTCTCATCAGCTTAGTAATAATAAGCAATGCTGTGACAGACATGCATATCTCCACCAGACCGTATGAGGCATTAGCCCATCCTGCCAAAAAAGCAGTAAGACATCCCACTATATGCATCCATTTGGGAAGAGCATTTTTACCGCGATTTAATTCCTTGCTAACCATTATCAAAAAGATAAGGAACGGAATTGCCGGATATACGAAATTGACAATACCAAACTGCCACATGTAGCTGTATTGCCAGTCTGAATTTAAAGATATAAGCATGAAAAACGGAAGTGCAAAGAATACTAAATCCCTCTTGCCGGCCCTAACCTGAACAGCCACCAACAGCGATATTATCATCAACACAGCTGTATTCAGCACATCCGCAAAATTTTCACCCAACAATAGAATTATCTGGAGCAGGGATATAGAAAGAACACTTCCTCCCTTCCCCCCGAGAACTGACGGAATACCTGCTATAATATCTCCGATACCGGTCAGCTCTTTACCGGTCTTTAAATTGACCATATAGTCCATATCCTCAAGCAGGAATGCAAAACGATGCTGTAAGTAAAACACTAATAGGGTCTGCAGTATAACTGCCAGACCCATTACAATGTATTTCACTATCGCTTGTTTACTACTTGCGGATTTCATTACTCTTTGTAGTTCCTACTTCCGCTCTCTGACAATCTCATCATAGCTCTTGCTAAAGATGCCCTAGAGACATTGTACTCATGAATGCTCTGATCCTGTCTGAGCTGCTCCTTAGCACGTTCAAGTGCATTTTCAGCGCGCGCTCTGTCTATATCCTCAGGCCACTCTGCCGAATCCACCAGCATGGTAACCAAATTATTGGATACATTCACAAGTCCTATACCAACAACTGCTCTCTTCCACGGAGTATTGTCTTCAGTCATGAGCTGAATAACTCCCTCCTGTGTTGCAAATACCATATTTTCATGATGCGCCATTATCTGCAGACTACCGTCGGTAGCAGGGATAATGATAGATACTGCTTTGCCATCATAAAAGCACTTGTCGGCTGCTAAAATTTTCAAGTCAAAAAAATCACTCATTTTATATTATATATCACTCTGTCAAGTTTACCTATGACACTATCTGAGCATCTCAGCTTTCTTAATAACATCCTCTATTGTACCTACATTAAAGAATGCAGCTTCGGGATATTTATCCATCTCTCCGCTAAGAATTGCCTTAAAGCCTCTTACCGTTTCCTTTACAGGAACATATACACCGGTAATACCGGTAAAATTCTCTGCTACATGGAAAGGCTGTGACAGGAATCTCTGAATCTTTCTGGCACGATATACGGTAACTTTATCCTCTTCAGACAATTCATCCATACCAAGAATTGCGATAATATCCTGAAGTTCCTTGTAATTCTGAAGAGTCTCCTGTACCTGTCTTGCAACCTTGTAGTGCTCTTCTCCGACAACCTCAGGCTCCAAAATTCTTGAAGTTGATTCCAACGGATCTACCGCAGGATAAATACCCTGCTCTACGATTTTTCTCGACAAAACGGTTGTTGCATCAAGATGTGCAAAAGTTGTAGCAGGAGCGGGGTCTGTAAGGTCATCCGCAGGTACATATACAGCCTGTACCGAAGTAACCGAACCGTGTCTTGTTGACGCGATTCTTTCCTGCAACTCACCGAGCTCTGTTGCAAGAGTCGGCTGATAACCTACTGCTGAAGGCATACGACCGAGAAGTGCTGATACTTCCGAACCTGCCTGTACAAATCTAAAAATATTATCTATGAAAAGAAGTACGTCCTTACCCATTTTATCTCTGAAATACTCAGCCATAGTAAGACCGGTCTCAGCGACACGCATTCTTGCTCCCGGCGGCTCGTTCATCTGTCCGAAAACAAGTGCTGTCTTGGCAAGTACACCCGACTCCTTCATTTCCGTCCAAAGATCGTTACCCTCTCTTGAACGCTCACCTACTCCTGTGAAAATAGAGTATCCGCCATGCTCTGTGGCAATATTGGTAATAAGCTCCTGAATAAGTACGGTCTTACCTACTCCCGCACCACCAAATAAGCCTACCTTACCACCTCTTGAATATGGTGCCAAAAGGTCGATAACCTTAATACCCGTCTCAAGCATCTCGGATACAGGACTCTGATTTTCGAATGACGGAGGATCTCTGTGAATTACCCACTTCTGACCGTTGGGCTGCTCACCGTCATCTATAGTCTCACCCAATACATTAAACAATCTTCCGAGAGTCTGCTCACCTACAGGAACCTTGATACCGTCTCCGGTGGCATACACATCCATATCCTTGGCAAGACCTTCACTGGGTCCCAGCATTATACAGCGAACCACACCGTCACCAAGCTGCTGAGATACCTCCATAACCAGTCTCTTGCCCTCAAGATTTACCTCGAGCGCATCCTTGATATAAGGAAGACAATCTTCGTCAAATTCTACGTCTACGACAGGGCCCATTATCTGAACGATTCTGCCATGTCCTACGTTTCCAACGCTTGAAACATTTCCTACACTGCTCACGTTCTGCCTGCCTCCTTCTTTTTCTTCTTCTTTTTCTGCGCCTTTGCTCCTGCAATAACCTCGGTTATTTCCTGCGTGATCATTGCCTGGCGCACTCGGTTATATTCAATAGACAATTCGTGTATCATTGCCTGTGCATTTTTATTGGCTGCATCCATCGCCAGCATTCTGTCGTTTTGCTCGCTGCAATAAGCCTCAACCAGCGCACTGTATATCTGTCCGACAATCATATCCGGCACTACGTTATTAAGCACCGCATCTGCCGAAGGTACAAAATTAAGCTCTTCGACATCCTTAGCAGCCGACTCATTCACGTTCGCTTCATCGGAAGAACTATCAGCAATTTTACTCGTAAGCGGAAGCAGTCTCTTCCATTTAGCCTCACTGGTCATGCTGCCCTTCATCTCGGTATAAACGATATAAGCCTCGTCAAGTTCACCCTTTATGAACTGATCAATAATCAGTTCACCTATAACTCGTGCTCTGTGGATAGACGGATTCTGCGCGGTATATTTAAACTGTCCTTCCATAGGAGCCTTCTGTCCTGCAAAAGCCTGACGTCCAACTTCACCGATGGCATACAGCTTGGATGTGACTTCTTCACGCATAAGCAAATCAACAATTCTGAGTACGTTATGGTTATAAGCACCTGCCATTCCTTTATCGGCGGTGACTACAATAATCGCTCTCTTCCTGTCCTTTCCCTTTTTCAAGGGACGCTCATCCAAATAAGGATTGTCCAAATCGGGAGTGCATTCAATGATTCTGTCATACATTTTCTGCAACTCTGTAAAATAAGGACTGTTTCCTTCCTGCGAACGCTTTGCCTTACGCATCTTTGTCGAGGAAATCATATACATGGCATTTGTAATTTTCATGGTATCCCGGATGCTCTTCATTCGTCCGGAAATCTCACGCATGTTAGCCAATTCTACGCCTCCAAATACTTAGCCTTAAACTCCTCCGAAGCACTGATAATCTGCTGTTTCAGTTCTTCATCAAGTACCTTTGTGGAAATAAGTGTTCTGGTTATTTCAGAATGCTCCTCTTCAACATATGCAAGGAGTTTCATCTGGAAATCCTTAACCTGCTCTTCCTGCAAGTCTTCCATTACGCGACCGTTGGCAGCCACCAAAGTGATTACCTGTTCAGGCATGCTCAAGGGCTTGCTCAGCGGCTGCTTAAGCAGTGCCATCAGTATATGTCCGTGATTAAGCTGTGCCTTTGTCGCAGGATCGAGGTCCGAAGAAAACTGTGTGAACACCTCCATCTCTCTAAACTGCGCCAAATCGATACGAATACTTCCCGCAGCCTTTTTCATAGCCTTGGTCTGTGCCGCACCACCTACACGGGATACTGAAAGTCCTACGTTTACCGCGGGTCTTACACCGAGGAAAAACAGTTCACTTTCAAGATAAATCTGACCGTCCGTAATAGAAATAACGTTGGTAGGAATATATGCCGATACATCACCTGCCTGAGTCTCAATGATAGGCAAAGCGGTAATAGAACCGCCGCCGAGCTCATCTGAGAGTCTCGCACTTCTCTCAAGAAGTCTTGAATGCAGATAGAATACGTCACCGGGATATGCTTCACGTCCGGGTGATCTTTCAAGCAAAAGTGAAAGTGCACGGTATGCTACTGCATGCTTTGATAAATCATCGTAAACAATAAGTACATCTTTACCCTTATGCATAAAATACTCTGCCATCGCGGTACCCGCATAAGGTGCTATATACTGCATAGGTGCCGGTTCTGATGCCGAAGCATTTACAACAACCGTATAATCCAATGCACCGTTTATTTTCATGGTATTTACAAGCTTTGCAACAGTAGATGCCTTCTGACCGATAGCTACATATACGCAGATTACATCCTTGCCCTTCTGGTTAAGGATGGCATCCATCGCAATCGAGGTCTTACCGGTCTGTCTGTCGCCGATAATAAGTTCACGCTGTCCGCGTCCGATGGGGAACATCGAATCGATAGCAAGTATACCGGTTTCAAGAGGCTCATTTACTGATTTTCTCTCTACTATTGAAGGAGCGGGCTGCTCTATCGGACGATAATCGTCCTCCTGGATTCTACCTTTTCCGTCTATAGGCTCACCCAAGGAATTGATTACTCTTCCGAGGAATTCCTCTCCTACGGGTATACCTGCGCGCATTACGGTACGTGCGACACGGCTGCCTACTCTTACGTCTCTGTCGGGGCCAAACAAAATAACCGCGATTTCATCGGTTCTTACGTCCTGAACCATGCCCTTTATTCCGCACTCAAACAACAAAATCTCTCCGTATGCTGCATGAGGGATACCTACTACGGTCGCAATACCGTCACCTACATAACTTACATTACCTACATGGCGATGTCTTGCGGTAAGCTCAAATTCTTCAACAGTTGTCTTGAGGATAGATATTACATCCTGGTCATAAGAAAGATTCTTCTTGATGCCTGCGAGTCTCTCCGTGAACTGTCTGGTACGTCCTGCGGTACTCCAGTTGTAAGCCTCGTTTCCGCATGTCAAAATAAAACCGCCTCCGAGAGACTTATCCTGTACTGTTTCAAAAGTGATAAGTTCCTCGGGCAGATCCTCATTTACATATTTTTTATATACAAACTCTTTAATCTTCTCCAGCTGTTCGGCAGAAGGCTCTGTTACATACCGGAGAACGCATTCAAAATACTTCTTTTTCCTGCTCATGTTTTACATTAATCTCCGCATTTAGAAATAAAGTCATCAAACAGCTTTCTGTCGAGATCGGGGTCTTCCTTGGTGGAAGCAATCTTTGCTGCTGCCTCTGCTACGATATCTGCGATTTCTTCCTTCGCCTGCTTCATAGCCTGCTTCTTTTCCACATCAGCATCCTTGCGTGCTCCGGCAATGATACCTTCGGCCTCTTCCTTGGCATCTGCAACGATTTTCTCGTATTCCTTGCCTGCCTGATTACGGGTCTCCTTGAGAATGTTAGCCTTCTCCTCGGCAACCTGCTTCATATTTTCCTCATACTCAGCCTTTACAGCATCAGCCTCAGCCTTTGCAGCCTCCGCATCGGCATACTGCTTCTCAATTTCCTCACGACGCTGAGCCATAATCTTCTTTACAGGCTTGAAAAGGAATTTCCATATTACAAAAAATAAAAGAAAAAGATTTATTACCGTAAATAATAAATTGATATCAAATTTAAGCATATCTATTCTTCTCCAATATCGGGTGTCTTATTAATGGATAATTATTTAAGCATAAGAATGATAAGGATACCGATAACGAATCCATAAATAGCGGTTGCCTCTGCGAGCGCACCACCAAGAAGAAGCATAGTCATAATCTTGCTGTTTGCTTCAGGCTGGCGAGCGGTAGCTTCTGCTGCCTTTCCTGTTGCGATACCGATTCCGAGTCCTGCTCCGATACAAGCCAATGCTGCGATTCCTGCTCCTATTGCTGTCATTTTATTTTCCTCCGTTTATAGCCTTGCGGCTTTATCATTATATTTTCAAAAATCTGTGAGTTCTGTTTTATTCAATGGCTTCCTTGATATACAACGATGTCAAGAAGACAAATACATACGCCTGAAGTAATCCGTCGAACAAATCAAAGTACAGGCTGAATACTGCTGGTATACCGATAGGCACTACGCTCTTAAGCAACTCCATAATAACGAATGCTCCGAGTACATTACCGAAAAGTCGCATGCACAGTGAAAGCGGTTTGATTACAAGCTCGAGTATATTGATCGGTGTAACCACAGCGATAGGTGCTGCAAAACGCTTCAACCAACCCAACGGTCCGTGTGCCTTGATACTTGCTATCTGCACCAGAATAATACTCATAATTGCCAATGCCGCAGTGACATTCAAGTCCTTGGTCGGCGGTTTCACTCCAAACAAACCTATGATATTCGAAAAGCCGATAAACAAAAGCACTGCAAGCAGATACGGCACATAACCTTTGCCCTCTTCTCCAATCATTCCCGCCACCAGGCTCTCAAGCTTGGTAACTATTATCTCTGCGAACGCCTGCCTCTTGGATATATTTTTGACCTTCAGATTCGTACCGAGTATCAGACATATAATCAGTACGATTCCTATTATTATCCAGGTAACAACCGTTGATTCATATATTGGAATCGAGAACTTATCTGCAATATTTATCGTAAAGACTGTTTCGACATTCAGCTGTTCTTGTATCTCAGCTGCAATATCCATATCCTCACTTCCTTTCACTTTTTATATTAGGCAAAAAAATTATACAACCGTACATATATTTAATCCACCTAATAAATCCACAAAATATAGTGGTAATTTGGACATATTAGTGAATAATTGCCTATATGAATTTTCATATACTAATACATTATTACCGTTCTTTCTCATATCCTCCGGCTTCCGGTTATTGCCAACAAAGCTTTTTTCGTATATTGTGTAATAAGTACGAGACTTTTACTAA
>JAKSRV010000087.1 GCA_024403435.1 Lachnospiraceae bacterium | reverse complement strand
CAAGTCACCCTTTTTGCTTCATATCCGTTTCCGATAAAGTACTCCAAATCTCTGGCAAGGCTTGTAGGTTTACATGAAATATACAAAATGTACTGAACGCCATAAGCCACAATCTTAGTAAGTGCCTTGGGATGAATACCGTCTCTGGGAGGATCAAGAATAATCATATCCGGCTTTTCCGTAATGTCATCAAGCACCTTGAGAACATCACCCGCAATAAACTCACAGTTGCTCAAACCATTCTTAGCGGCATTCTCTCTCGCTGCTACTACAGCCTCTTCAATAATCTCCACACCAATTACCTTCTTTGCCGAAGGCGCCATCAGCTGAGCAATAGTACCGGTTCCCGAATACAAGTCAAAAAGCACATCCGGTGAAGGCATATTTCCGGTTCCGTCACAGTCCTTTATGAAATCTCTTGCAACACTGTAGAGTACTTCCGCACTGTGAGTATTGGTCTGGAAGAATGAAAACTCCGTAATTCTAAAATCAAGTCCCAACACCTTTTCATTAATATAATCACGACCATAAATAATCTCAGTACGATCGGACTTAACCATATCGGCCTGTGAATCATTGAATGTATGGAGTATGCTTACAATCTCTCCGTCAAGCTCGAGTTCCTTCAGCATACCGACATATTTTGACATATCATAATCAATCTGAGTTGATGTAACAATAGCTACCATAATCTCACCGGTCTTAGCGGCTTTACGTACCAGCAAATGTCTGAGATATCCCGTATGTCTCAATCTGTGATAAAAAGGCAGACCTTCACTGTCAAAAAAGTCTCTTGTCGAAGTAAGTATTTTTCTGTAATCAGCATCAATTATTCTGCATTCCGATACATTCACAATGTCATAGAAACTTCCGCGCTTATGCATACCAAGTGCCAAAGGTCCGTTCATATACTCATCGCCAAAAGTAAACTCCATCTTATTGCGATACTCATACTCTAAAGGACTGGAATTAATAGTATCCCACACATATTCACTCTGCTGATTATCCAATACAGGAGTCAACAATTCCTTTACAAGCTTCTCCTTGAGCTTAAGCTCCTCGTCATATGACAGTGATATGAACGTGCATCCGCCGCAATTTCCAAAATGAACACAGCTTTCGCCACACTCACATGCACCCTTTTCAACCACCTCAAGAAGTGCCGCCTCAGCTTTACCGTGACGGATTTTATTAACCCTTGCTCTTACGGTTTGTCCGGGGAGTGAGTTCTTTACTACCACCTTGGTTCCATCCTCAGTCATTACGATTCCCTGATTGGGGAACTTTATATCCACTACTTTTCCAACAATTTCCTGACCTTTTTTCATCATCGGTACCTTTCAAAGAGAATTTATCATAAAAAATTAGGGAACGCAGATACCTGCCTTCCCTAATCAAAATAACAAGTTAAATTTGTATGACTCGATTACTCTTCCTCGAAAAGATCATCATCGTCATCATCATCGAATTCATCCTCAAAATCATCAAGATAATCAGGCTTATTCTTACGATAAATAAGGAATCCGACTACACATCCGATTGCTACAACACCTACGATAGCAAGGATAACAAGCCATGCCTTAACCTTACGCTCTTCATCCTTCTCTTCGATAATCTCTTCAACTGCTTTTCTATTGAAAAATGCCTTAATCTTAGCAGCAGAAGCATCTCTGAAATCATCAAACTTATCAGACTCAGCTGCAATCAATTCTTCAAACTTGCCCATAAAACCCTACCTTTCCGGGACTTCTCCCCGTGTATGATAACAAAATAATATCATAGCAAAAATGCTTTTTCAAGTACTTGGCTAACTATAACTTCTCCAGTTTTGCAAACGATGCATACATTATTTTCTTACCGTAAGCATCAAAGTCTACAGTAACCTTATAATCCCTTGTTTCACTCACAATACTGAGCACGGTTCCCGTTCCAAATTTCTTGTGAGTGACCTTATCACCTGTAGAATATTCAAGAGCTGCAGGCTTGGCTGACGATACACCTTTTTGTATTCCAGCCAATGAATTGAGCTGTTTTATCTGGTCTGAATAATACGGTTTTACCGAATCGGGTGCAGACGCACTCTTCAGTCTCGCCTTGAGTCTCGGATCAGGTACAGGCGAACGATAATCCTGTGAAAAATCCCTGCTACCGGAACGTCCAAATCCTGAACTATAGTCATCCGAATATGATCTTGAATATGAGCCGGAATAATCAGAGTAAGATGAATAGTCACTATCCTCTTTCTCATACTTACTCTTCGGAATATATCCATCAATCAGATTCTTGGGGATTTCCTTTACAAATCTGCTGATAGGATTAATCTGAGTCTCGCCACGCATCATACGCATCTTCGCGCATGTAAGAACAAGCTGCTCTCTCGCTCTGGTAATACCTACATAAGCCAGACGTCTTTCTTCCTCGAGTTCCTCACGATCATCAGACATTACAGCACCATAACCTGGGAAAAGACCGTCTTCCATACCTGCCAGATATACTCTGTTGAACTCCAGTCCTTTGGAACTGTGGATAGTCATAAGCGGTACTCTCGCTTCCTCCAAATCGGCATTATCAAGGTCTGATACCAGTGCAACCTCTTCAAGGAATCCCGTCAGTGTAGGGTCATCGTTTTCATCCTCATAAGCAACTGCCTTATTGATAAGTTCTTCTACGTTGGCCATTCTGTCCTCCGCAGTCTCCTCATCCTGATCATACAGATATCCCTCATAATCAGTCATATCCAGCAGCTTTTTTAATATACCGGAGATACTTCCCACAGCATCATATGTACTTCTGAGTACTCTTATTAAATTAACAAAGCCTTCGATCTTTTGGAGAGCCTTGCCCAATCCCATAATCTGATCTGCATTGAGCATAGCACCGTAAAGTGTATCATCAGAAATCTCAGCAAAATCAAGCAACTTATCTATAGATGCCGCACCAATACTTCTTTTAGGCACATTTATAATTCTTCTGAGCGCTACTTCATCCTGACCGTTTTCAATAGTCTTCAGATAAGCAATCATGTCCTTAATTTCAGCACGTGCATAGAAATTGGTACCACCAATTACATTATAAGGGATGCCTCTCAGAACCAGTCTTTCTTCTATATTTCTCGCCTGTGCGTTAGTTCTGTACAATACCGCAAAATCACTGTAAGTAGCTTCGCCTCTTCTTACCGCAGCACTGATATCATCGACAATGTAATTGGCCTCCTCATAGGCATTCTCAAGCTGATTGAACCTAATCTTTTTACCATCGCCGATTTCGGTCCAAAGAGCCTTATCCTTACGGCTGACATTGTTGGCAATAACACTGTTGGCAGCATTCAGAATTGTCTGTGTGGATCTGTAGTTTTGCTCCAACTTTATAACCTTGGCCTCAGGATAGTATTCCTCAAAATCCAAAATATTACGTATATTGGCACCTCTGAATTTATAGATAGACTGATCGTCATCACCCACGACACAGAGATTTCGGTATTTATCCGCCAACAGTCTTACCAGTTCAAACTGTGCTTTATTTGTATCCTGATACTCATCAACACTGATGTATTTGAAACGTTCCTGATAATAATCTAGCACCTCTGGGAACTGCTTAAAAAGCTCTACTGTTTTAACAATGATATCGTCAAAATCCAAAGCATTGCTCTTCTTAAGCTGATCCTGGTATTCTCTGTAAGCCCTAGCATATACCACCTTGGTAAAATCACCAAGAGTAGACATTTCATAATCGGATACATTAATCAGATTATCCTTTGCCTTTGAAATGGCATTAAGGATTGTCTTTTCCTTAAAATTCTTAGTATCAATATTGAGCTTCTTGCATACGTTTTTCATTACAGTCTTCTGATCATCGGAATCATAGATTGTAAAATTGGTATCATATCCCAATCTGTCGATATGTCTTCTCAATATACGTACACAAGTTGAGTGAAAAGTAGTTACCCATATCTGGTCTGAACCGAAGCCAACCAAATCGGTAACACGGCTCTTCATCTCTTCAGCCGCTTTGTTAGTAAAGGTTATCGCCAGAATATTCCAGGGATTAACCTCTTTTTCATCGATAAGATACGCTATTCTGTGGGTCAAAGTCTTAGTCTTTCCCGAACCTGCACCCGCAAGAATAAGCAGTGGTCCCTCGGTGCAAACCACTGCTTCTCTTTGTTTATCATTTAATGTGTCATAAATAGACATATTTATTTCCTCAATCTCTTATTTCTGACCGCTGTTTCTCTTAAAGATAGAAGTCTTCTCTCCGCCGACCATTCTTTCCATCTTGAGTTTATCAACTCTGATTTTTTCAACGGCCTTGGCACGCTCTTCCTTAAGCTTAGCTATTCTGGTAGCCTCACTGGTAGCTTCCTTAGCGGCTTTACGTCTGAGTTCTTCATCATATGATCCGTCTCTGTCCACGACATAATCATCAGCGATTTCATCTATCATCTGTTCAATGATATATTTCTTGAGGAAAATATCATATGAAAGCAGGCATACAAACGAATACTTTCTGAGATATTCCTTCTTATCTTCGGGGTAACTCACAAAAGAACTGTCTATCGCCGTATAAATACGGTTCATATCTTCCTTAAGACGTCCTCTGGCGCCTCTGCCCATTCGTACTATCTCTGTATATATCTCGTCAAGTCCAAAACCGTTCTGTTTGCTCTTGCCGAAGAACTCTGCCGAAAGCGGTGCAAGCAAAGTCTGTATATCACTGATAGACAGGAAATTCTTAAAATAGAAAATTGAAAGAAGTTCATATAAATGATCCTTATTGTACTTCTTCTTATACGGAGGCGGAATAAGGTCATTTTTAGCATAGTTATTAATCATGGTCTTGGTAAGCACCTTGTCTGCAGTAGGTCTGCGCAAAGTATTTCTCAGCTTACTGTCCATCATTGTGGTTAATTGATCCATATAGAGCGGAACATCCGGAATATCATCCAGACTCATTGGATTCATCTTCATAACCTTATTATTTATCTTTTCAAGAAGCTCTGATAAGCTCTGCTCTTTTGACATTTATATACCCCTTATGCGTCATAAGTACTTATTAAAAAACCAATAAATCAACTTACGCGTAACGAATTTATTATAAGTTTTTTCCAAGAAATAGGCAAGCACACTTTACTTTCGCCGACTAAAGTGCTAATATAAATTTGTTTTCACAAGTTAAAGTTTTAAAGTGCAAAAAGCATATAAATATAATGTATTCGTGAGGGTAATTATGAACGATAAGTTAAAGACCGAAGCGACCGACTCGCTTTTTAATGCAATCCTGCAGCTTAAGACCACCGAGGAGTGCTACGCATTTTTCGAGGACCTGTGCACTGTTAACGAACTCTTATCTATGACTCAGCGTTTTGAGGTTGCAACAATGCTCAAGAGCAATCAGACATATCTTGCTATCTCTGCCAAGACCGGTGCTTCTACCGCTACCATCAGTCGTGTCAACCGCTCTCTTGAGTATGGTAATGACGGATATGATTTGGTTCTTTCAAGAATGGGCCTTCCCACCGGAAAGATTCAAAGCGATAATCAATAACATGTTATAACAATAAACAGATTGACCAAATAATCATAAAAGCAGGTTACTCACAATAAGTGATAACCTGCTTCTTTTATTATTCTACGCTTTGTTTGTTAGTATTCTACACTTCGCTTATCACGTCCTGAATGAATTCATCTTCGATCTCAGCCGCATTTACCTCCGGCTCGATATCAAAACCATTCTCTTTAGCGATTTCAGCAAGTGTTTTTTCGATAGGCTCATTTTTAACAGCTGTGTTTCCTGATACAGGAGCCTGCGCTACATCTACATGCATATTCACCTTACCCTGAAACTTAGCATTTTCGTCGATAACAATAACCGCTGTTGTAAGATCACCGATTACTCTGGCTTCTGAAGTAAGCTCTGCATGTTCGGGTGCATATATGTTTCCGTTGACTTCGCCGCCTATTTGAACCGCAGCAGCCTCTACATCACCGTTTATCACACCGGTAGTACCGAGTATTAAGGTTCCCTCGACTCTTACACTACCATTTACAATTCCATCTATTCTTGCACTTCCGGGAGATACGAAATCTCCGTCACATAATGAATTAGGTCCAAGTAATGAAGCAAGCTTTATAACTTCCTTCGACTTATTCTTCATCATTTTCTACTCCTTAACCGTTGATATCAAGCATCTCCATCGGATCAATATATTCTCCGTTATAAGATATCTGATAGCAAAGTCTTTCATTGTCGCTGCTGATAATATATAAGGTCGTACCGGACACAACATCGTCTCCCTTGTTGACCATTACCTGTCCACGATTTCTGTAAAATGATTTATAGCCGTTACCATGATTGACGACAACCACATTTCCGTAGTTTTCATCTTCGGCAATATCTTCAACCACACCTGCAGCTGTTGCTACCACAGTAGAACCATCAGCGGTCTGAAGTAAAAGCATCGGATTCTCTGCATCTGTTGAGCTGTTCAGTCTCGCGCTTCCAGTTAAAGGAAAATCTATCGGAATCCACTGAGCATCCAATGCCTCAGCAAGTTCTGCTTCGTTTTCCGTTTTGGTGTTAACCGTATCGCTCAATACACGAATCTTATTATTAAGTGAGTCTATTTCCGAATTCAGATTACTGTTGGAAATATTTAGCGAAGCTATCTCGGCTTCTCTCTCACTTATGGTTGAATTACCAAGTTCTATCTGCTGTTTTTCAAAATATATGACACCGATTAAACCACCGATTACAGCACACAATGCCACAATCACAATAAGCAAGACCTTGGGATTATAGCTGATTGCTGTTGTCGTGCTGTTAGCATCATCTGATGTAATAAGCACATGCTGAGTGATTCTTCTCTTATGTCGGCTGGGTTTAAGTGTCACTTCAAACTGATCTTGCAAACCGCACACCTCCATGCTTAGATTTAACTACATTATCACAAGATGCTATAATTTGCAATATTTTTAACAATTTCGTAACATTTTATGTCAACTCATTGTCAACATATTTCACAATTTTATCAAATGAAAGTTTTCCGCCAAATAGATCAAGCGCACTTCCTATTGTCATATTGATTCTGCCGTGACCTGCATTATTCAGTATATCTATATCCTCGTATGAATGTACTCCACCCGCATATGTAATAGGGCATCCGTCCCAATCCGCCAGCTTTTCTACAAGATTTATCTCGATTCCAGAATTCTTGCCCTCTACGTCTACTGCGTGAATAAGAAATTCATCGCAATACTCTGACAGCTGCTTCAACAGATTAATGTCTACCTCTGTCTCAGTAATCTTCTGCCACCTGTCGGTCACAACCATATATCCTTTTTCAGTATTTCGGCAGCTAAGGTCTATCACAAGATGCTCAGGCCCAACAGCATCAGCCATTTTTTTAAGTCTGTCCATCTGAATCAGGCCATCCTTGAAAACATAAGAAGTCACTATAACATGTGATGCACCCGCTTTGATGAAGCTGTCAGCATTATCCGGATTGATACCGCCTCCAATCTGCATTCCTCCCGGGAATGTATTCAAAGCTTCGATAGCCTGTGCTTTTGTCGCTTCATAGAACTCACTTCCTTCAGGATTAAGCAGGATTATATGTCCGCCTCTTAAATTATTTTCTTTATATAGATTTGCATAAAAAGAAGCCGGCTTTTCCGCGACAAAATTATCGATTGCAGCATTACCTTCATCCTTCAGAGAGCTACCTACAATCTGCTTTACCTTACCATTATGAATATCTATACACGGTCTGAACTCCATAGCTTCACCTTTCAACAATGTACGCCAACACTATGTAAACGCAAAAACAACACACAAATATTACGCAAATAGTTTCTTACCATAACAATAATATTCTCCGGACAAGCCTGCCCGGAGAACTGATTTTCCGACTATAAATACTAATTAAATAAGCTCATCGATAACATTGCTCATGTTGTACATTCCTGCAGGCTTACCGGCAAGGAACTTTGCTGCAGATACCGCACCACGGCCAAAGAGAGCCTTTGAATATGCAGTGTGTGAGAAGGTAACAACCTCATCCTGTCCGGCAAAAATCACATCGTGATCACCTACGATTGTTCCGCCTCTTACTGCACTGATGCCAATCTCTTTTACAGGTCTGAGTTCTCTTCTGGTACTTCTGTCATACACATAATCGAACTTCTCATCCTCAGGGAATGCTTCATTTACAGAATCTGCAAGAGCAATTGCAGTACCGCTGGGAGCATCAAGCTTTAATCTGTGATGCTTCTCAACTATATCAATGTCAAATCCGTTATCTGCCAAAATAGGAGCAACATCCTTAAGTACCTTCATAAGAAGATTTACTCCGAGTGACATATTTGCTGACTTAAGAATAGCAACCTTCTCTGCTGACTTCTTTACTCTCTCAAGCTGCTCTGCTGAAAGACCGGTGCTGCAAAGCACTACGGGGACCTTCTTTTCCTCACAATAATCGAGCAAAGCATCAACAGCAGGTGCTGCAGAAAAATCGATGATAACATCAGTCTCTGCGGGAATATCATTAATATTTGAAAATACGGGATAAGGATTGTGTCCGTCGTCAAAAAGATCAACTCCGGCAATCATATTAAGGCTGTCATCTTTTGCAACGATTTCAGAAATAACCTGTCCCATTTTACCGTTGCAGCCGTGCATTACTACATTAATCATTTTTATCTCCATGTCATGCATCCGATACTCATTTCCGAATCTCATGATGCATACTAATCAACTCATTAATTAAAGAATACCATACTCCTGCATAGCCTTCTTGAGCTTCTCAACGTT
>JAKSRV010000086.1 GCA_024403435.1 Lachnospiraceae bacterium | reverse complement strand
TCTATGGAAGATTATTTGGAAACTATACTTATGTTGCATAGAAAGAACGGCCATGTCCGTTCAATAGATATCGCCAACGAACTTGAATATACAAAAGCCAGTGTCAGCGTAGCAATGAAAAGCCTTCGTGAAAAAGGCTTTATTACCATGGCTGAAACCGGCTATATTGATCTTACAGATATAGGACTTAAAAAAGCTGAAAATGTATTGGAACGTCATACTTTACTCGCCAACTGCCTGATCAGCATAGGCGTAAGTGAAAAAGTCGCTCTTGAAGATGCCTGCAGAATCGAACATGATATAAGTGAAGAAACCTTTGAAGCATTAAAAAATCACTGCCTGAAAAAGTAAATATTATTTTTCAGACAGTGCATTATTACCCTATAAAAATGCCTCCCAAAAGAATGATTTTTCTTCATTCTATGGGAGGTCCATAGGTCAAACAATATACTTAAACAAATCTTAACAATGATTAATCATATGTTAAAACTTATCAGTTTCTAAACTTATCAGCAAAATGTCCACCGTCTTCAACAGTATATTTCTTACCGTCAAATGTAACCAATTTTCCGTCTCGTGAATACTGTGCATACACTATTGCACCCTGATCATTGTATAGCAAGATAAAACCCACCTTACCCTTCAACGCTGCAACATCCTGACCATCTGCAAAAGACTCTTTACCACGATAAAAATCATAATCCTTTGCTTCAATATACTTAAGCAACGATTTGGAAATTATATTCTTGGCTGCCGCGCCTCTATCATCTTCTCCAGGCTTCTTCTCCGTTAATAATACATTCTTACCGGCATCATACAATATATCAGAGGTATAATAACCATATTCACCGCTGACCGGTGCCTTCTTTTGTTTATGTTCACGTGTTGAATAATCAAAGCTCACTTTATTTTTTGCATAAGCCTCTACTATTCCGGCCTGCGATGCTCTCATCAAATCCTTGGCCTCGTTGATATACTGCTGATCCTTCGCTCTGTCAATATATCCCAATAAAGCAGGCACCAATACTGCTGCCAATATAGCCAATATTACAAGAACAACTATCAATTCAACTAATGTAAAGCCCTTATTATTCTTGTTCATATTTATCACCTCTATAAATCTTACTAAACAAAACTATAAATCACTTATTAATTTATATATCGGCAACATCTGTTAAAATCTTTCGTATAAATAACAATATTTTCACGAAAGATATAGAGCGAAATCAATCATACGAGACATTTTGCAATAATATTTCGCAATACATGATCTATTCCTATTAGCTGTTTGTTTCTGCCCCTATTTATTTCTTACTGAACAACTTCGATTCCAGCATGATAGCATATATATCCTCAGTAACCTCTCGTACTTCGCGTTCCTTCATACCCTCATGTACGCAGGTATTAATCACGCCGAACAATCCGTTACACAAAAAAGCTGCCGTCTGCTTTGGTGAATACTTAGGCTCCAGTCCCGGGTGTCTGACTATATATTCTTCCACCGACTTCAATACATAATTATAGAAATTCGTAAACAGATACGGATTTTCCTCTGCAGAGGTGTGTGCAAAGAAATTGATATTGTTGTAAAACATATCCAGCACGCATTTCAACAGATTCATATATTCCGCAACACTGTCATGCTTTTCATTATTGGCCTCCTGAAGATTGTGATATATATCATAGGCTTCCTTCAGGTAGTCATTGTACATTTCTGCCACCAGCGCATATTTATCTTCATAGTGTGTGTAGAAGGTAATTCTGCTGATTTCTCCTCTGCGGCACAAATCTGCCACCGATACCTTTTCAAAAGGCATCTCACCGAGCATATCAATCAATGTGGCTTTGATGTTCTTTTTAGTTTTAATAATTCGTTTATCTTCCATAATACAGTTCTCTCATTGTTAAACATTTTGCAAAAAATGAGTATATATCTTAAAATATTAGCATCATTTGATATTGCATCATTTACACATGTAACTTATTATAACACATGTATAAATAATTACTAATATTCTTTTCAAATCACTCTGAATGAATGGAGAATTATATGTTTGAAATAGTTGTAGATTCTGCAGCCAATATACCTGCCGAGCTATGTAAAAAATACAACATCAAAGTGCTTTCTTTTGTAAATCAGGTCAACGGAAAGCCTCTTCGTTGCTTCGATCCCGAGCTTACTATTGAACAGGAGCGTCAAAAGGGTCATGAGTATTACGAATCAATCCGCACCGGTGTTGACATCAAGACCGGTCTGATCAGCATAGGTGATTTTGAGGATTGCTTCAGAGAAATCATGGAAAATGATAAGGATGTTATATACATCTCTCTCAGCTCAAACATCAGCGGTACCAATAATTCCGCACGAATTGCTGCAGAGGATCTTTCAGATGAGCCGCCCTGTGGCAGAAAAATCAGAATCATCGATGCACTCAACGCCTCTCTCGGCCAGGGTATCCTTGCTATCTACGGAAGTGAGATGCGTGAAAAGGGAATGGATATAGATGAAGTCGCCGATATGCTCGAGACATATCAGCCCAAGATGAACGGAGTATTTACCGTAGGCGACTTGAAATATCTGTCAAAGACAGGCAGACTCAGCGGTGCTGCTGCCCTCGTCGGAAATATACTCAACATCAAGCCTATCCTGCGCGGTAACAAGGAAGGCTTTATTGTTCAGTTCAAGAAATGTCGTGGCAGAAAGGCTGCTATCAATACACTTATCGATCTGCTCTGCAACAATATCGAAAATCCCGAGGAACAGATTATCGGAATCGCACATGCAGATGCTTATGAGGAATCCCTCTATATCATGGAAGAGGTTCAAAAAAGAATCAAAGTCAGAGATTTTATCAACACCTCATATGACTATTGCACCGGACATCATGTAGGTCCCGATACTATCGCAATCTTCTTCATGGGTAAGGACCGCGAATTGGAGAAATAAGTCAAGATTTATGACTCACAAATAGAAATCCCACGGAATGCACGCATTTCTTTGCGTAAATTCCGTGGGATTATTTTTATTATATAATCCTCAATTTATAAGTCAAATGCAACTGCAATTACCGACTTAGCAGGAAGATCGATGCTTCCGCTCAGCTTTATTTTCTCAGAGGTGTAGCTTGCTTCCTCGGGGCATCTCTTTGCACAGAGCTCTGCATTACTCATAATCTCGGTAGATACCGCATGATTGTTGTCTGCAGCAATAGCATCGCTCGCCTCCGGTACAATAGCTTTGCCTGATGCCGCCTTCATGGTAATCACCTCTGCATCGCAAATCAGACTGTTGCCATCCTCGGTGTTAAGCTCAAGTACCTGATCCTCGTCCTTACCGTTTACCACCTTGAGAACAGCCTTATCTCCCATCTTTACGAGCGATACATAGAGCTGGCTGTTTCTAAGCATTTTCTCCTGATCATTAAGTTCAAGCGTCTGAGTACCTGCATAATCAGAGAAAAGCTTCTGCACATAATAGCTGGGTGTAAGGGTTACGCTATCCTCATTGAACCAAATCATATCGGGAGTCCAATGTGAATGTCCTATACGGTTAAAGAGAGGTGCGTATGATGCGAGCTTAACCACATCTCCGTTTCTCTCCATTCCTGTCATCATTGCAGCTTCTGCCACACCTGCCTCTACAGAGTTAGAGAGATTTGCATCGTGTGCCGCATATTCTCCCGCAAATACATATACATCCCGAGGATAATTATCATAGAATGCCACATTGTCATAGAGCCACTGAGGAGCTACATAATAATGCTCATCCACTGCATATGAGTAATTGGGATTGGTCTTGCTCTCCTCATGATATACATTCCATGCACCTGTATGAAGCTCATGGTTTACAAACGGGCCCGCGGTTCCGAGGCACTTAATTTCAGGATACTTATCATGAATAGCCTTCTCAAATATCTTGTATCTGTCAGCTACATTTACATGGCGGCTCTCCCACTGTTCATTACCGATAGCAATCATTTCAAGCTTGAAGCTCTCGGGATGTCCCATCTTAGCTCTGAGTGCTCCCCACTTGCTGTCCACAGGGCCGTTGGCAAACTCAATAAGATCGAGTGCATCCTGAACATATTCATCAAAAGCCGGATCGTCTATCGCTATAGTCTCATATGATCGGAACTGACATGCCACTCCTATATTAAGGACGGGAACAGCCTTACAGGTCCTCTTATTTGAAAGCAACTCGCAGAGAAGAAAATACTCATAAAAACCGATACCGTAGCTCTGCATATAGTGGCTGTCGGGCATCTCCCATGCAAGAGAAGTATTACCGCCTACCGCAGCCCAAAGATTTGTATTAATCTTTCTGTTCTCAATAGGACCAACCGTATCCTTCCAGCGATATCTTCTCATAATGCTGGTACCCTCAACGATACAGCCTCCGGGGAATCTCAGGAAACCGGGATTTAAGTCTGCAAGCGCCTTGAACAAATCCTTTCTAAACACTCCTGCAACAGCATCCTCGGGAATCATTGATACAATATCAAATTCAACTATACCTGCCTTGGTAAGATGAATCTCAAACTGTGCTCCCTTGATGTCATTTCCTGCAGTCAGTACAGTCTCATACTTGCGCCAGATTTTATCTTCGCAATCTCCGACCATCTGCTTGTATCCGTCGGGTTCGGGCTTCGCCGCAACGAACTTAACTGTTACATCAGCATATACCGTACCGTCTTTGACTACTTTTGCCTCTATATCGCCCTCAGAATAATCAACTTCTTTGGCATAAAATGAAACCTTGTATTTCGCATCTTTTTTAAGGCATACTCCGTCATACGCCTTGTTGGCAAAGCCTTCTCCGTCTGCAAATGCAGTGAATCTGAGATAATGAGGATTTTTCTCACTGATTGGCTGGTTGCAGTTAATTTCAAGCGCACCCTCCTTGCCTTCCACACTGCTCCATGCATAGAGATTATCCTCGGTAAGTACATAATTTCTGCCTGTACCCTTGGTCTTAATTGCTTCAAATGAGCGGTTCTCTAGAAGCTCTGCATACAGCCCACCGTCCGCAGCAAAATTGATATCCTCAAAGAAAAGACCAATCATATCGGGATTGATTTCCCTTGCAACCTTTTTAGAAATTGCCAGCTTATTAATAGCCATTTTTACCCCTTTCGTATTCAACAGAATATATCAATACCTTATCGAATTATACCACAAACTGTCACCCTTAGATATCGTAATGCTTCATAGTTCACGGCAAAATTTCTCTCACAATATTTCACTATTTGATATGATAAACACCCACATAATGAGTTATTTTTATATACATATTCCAAATAAACTGATAATATATCTATATATGTTCGGCAAGAAGTCGGGCGGGATGCAGAAGTATCCGTTTACAGTCATTTATGTTCGTTTATTTTTATTGAATATATCGCAATTAATATGTGTCTCGAAGGCATACTGTTCCTCAGAAGCGGAATGGTATGCTTTTTATATAATTATTTAACTTATGGAGGATTATTATCATGGCATGTTTTCTTGTACCCGCAGCTGAAGCTATCGTTACCACAGTAGCCACTCAGGTTATCAAGTCAAAGGAAAAGAAGGAAGCTACCGGCACCTCTCACAGCGAGAGCATCGTAGAAGCTTCACACATTTCACTTTCTAAGAAGATGGGTTGGCTCAACAAAATGCTTTGGGGCGGTTCTGCTCTTCTTGCATTCGAGCACGTATGGCACGGAGAGGTTACTCCTTTCTTCCCCTTCCTCACTGCAGTTTCAGACGGTAATACAATGGAGATGCTTAAGGAAATGAGCATCAACGGTGTGCTTATGGCTGTAATCGTTACCGCAGTATGGGGTGGAATGGTAGCTGTATCAGAAGTTAAGGCTAAGCAGCTTAGCAAGGAAAGCAAGTAAAGGAGGCTAAACATAATGACACTTCTCATTACTGCAGCAGCTGCTGTAATTAGTACTATTATTTGGTATAGCACGATTCAGAAAAAGGACATGAAGCTTGGAACCCTCTGCCTGATGTATTGGGGTGCTTCGCTCATGTGGTTGATTGATTCCATTGTTGAATATGTAGAGCTCGGTGCAGATTTTTTTGCTCCCGAATCTGCAGATATGATTAACGATGCATTCCTTGGTATTTCTGTAGTAATTTTCGGCCTTATCATTTGGCTTGTGATTCTTCTTATCAAGGACCCCAGTGGAATCATCAAAAACGTTCTTTTCAAGAAGAACGCCAAGTAAGCCTATTAAAACAAAATCATTGGCGACTCTGTCGAACAGCAGAGTCGCCTTTTTTAAGAATTATAATTATGACTATCAAAGAATTTTTTGAAAAAAATAACAAAGTGGCCATCGCTTTTTCCGGCGGTGTCGATTCAGCATATCTTCTGTATGCTGCGCTTCAATATGCCAAAGAAGTAAGTGCTTATTATGTAAAAACCACATTTCAGCCTCAGTTCGAATTCGACGATGCAATGAGACTTGCCGATGAATTAAAAGCAGATGTATCGGTAATCAGACTCGACGTATTGAAAGACTGTACTGTCACCGCCAATCCTGCCAATCGCTGCTACTACTGCAAGCAGAATATATTCGGAAGCATTCTTGAGAGTGCCAAGGCTGATGGTTTCACCACCTTATTGGACGGAACCAACGCTTCAGACGATGCCGGCGACAGACCCGGAATGAAGGCTCTTGAGGAGATGCACGTACTCTCCCCTCTCAGATTGTGCGGTCTTACCAAGGATGAAATCAGAAGGCGTTCCAAAGAAGCCGGACTTTTCACCTGGGATAAACCGGCTTACGCATGTCTTGCAACCAGAATTCCCACAGGACAGGCGATAACTGCAGAAGCTTTGCGCAGAACCGAACTTGCCGAGGACTATATGTTTTCTCTCGGTTTTACAGATTTCCGAGTACGCACTATCGGAAATACCGCTAAAATACAAGTGACAGCAAAGGATTTTCCTCTTGCCATTACTCATAAAGAAAAACTCGTCGAGGAGCTGAAAAAGTATTACTCTTCTGTCTGCCTCGATTTGGAGGTAAGACCATGAATACTGAATTGAAACAGATTCTTGAAGAAGTAAAAAACGGAGAACTTCCCATTGAGGACGCTCTTCTAAAGATAAAGATGCAGCCTTTTGAAGACATCGGCTTTGCCAAGGTCGATTTGCACAGAAAGCTGCGCCAGGGTACCGCAGAAGTCATCTACGGTGCCGGCAAAACCGCAGAACAGATTGACGGTATCATCGCCACCATGCAGAAAAACGATCAGCCCAACATACTGATTACACGTCTTCCCAAGACCACCTATGATGCATTGAAACAAAAGGATTCAATAAAGTACTACGATGCGGCACGTGTCGGTATAGTCGGTTCGTTCCCTGTACCCGACGGCCTCGGTAAAATCGTGGTGGCAACCGGTGGAACCAGCGACATCCCTGTAGCCGAGGAAGCCGCACTCACAGCAGAAATGATGGGTAATGAAGTAACCAGACTCTACGACGTCGGTGTGGCCGGATTACACAGAATCCTCAGCCATCTCGATGAAATAATGGGTGCTTCCGTAATCATCGCCATCGCGGGTATGGAAGGTGCTCTTGCAAGTGTAATCGGCGGCCTCGCAGATTGTCCCGTCATCGCAGTTCCTACAAGCGTAGGCTACGGTGCATCATTCGGCGGCGTATCCGCTCTCCTGTCAATGCTCAACTCATGTGCCAGCGGTGTGTCAGTAGTAAATATCGACAACGGCTTCGGAGCAGGCTTCCTTGCCAGCCGTATCAATCATATGGAGGAAAAGAAATGAGAACTTTGTATTTAGATTGCGGTATGGGTGCTGCAGGCGATATGCTCACCGCTGCATTATATGAACTGTTGGATAAAAACGAGCGCGAAGCATTCATCAATCAGGTAAACGGTCTCGGTCTTGAAAATGTAAAAATCAGTGCAGAGAAAATGATGAAGTGCGGAATCGTAGGAACTCATATGACTGTAGAAATCGGCGGTATCGAGGAGGATGCCATCCATGAGCATCACCACGACCATGAGCACAGTCATGAACATGAACATCATCACGATCATGAGCACGCACACACTCATCATCACAGCTCTCTTCATGATATCGAGCATATTATTAACAACATGAATGTAAGTGATTTTGTCAAAGAGAATGCTATTCAGATTTATAAGCTGATTGCAGAAGCAGAAAGTGTTGCTCACGACAAGGATATCTATGAAATACACTTCCATGAAGTAGGCACCATGGATGCCATTGTGGATGTGACCTCTGTATGTATTCTGATGGAGAAGCTCGGAATACAGAAAGTAGTTGCCTCTCCCGTTCATGTCGGAAGCGGCCATGTGCACTGCGCTCACGGCATTTTACCCGTACCTGCTCCTGCCACCGCTTACATTCTCAAGGGTGTTCCCATCTACGGCGGCGGTATAAAGGGTGAGCTTTGCACACCTACCGGTGCAGCTATCCTCAAGCATTTTGTAAGCAGCTTTTCAGACATGCCTGTTATGATTACCGAGCAAATCGGATACGGAATGGGCAAGAAGGATTTCACCGCTGCCAACTGTGTAAGAGCAATGCTCGGAGAAACAAATTAAAGGATACATACCATGAGTACTCGCGCATCAATAGAGAGTCAACTTAATAATATCCCCTGCGAAGCTGAAGACACTGAAGAAATGTTTTGGCTGCGTGAATCGGACGATTACCAAAGTAAGGTTAAGCTAGGCAATCTCCTCGCCGCACAATACAGATTCAAGGATGCCTGCGAGGCCTATGAAGCTGCAGCTTCTGTCAAAGCCACCGATTCGATGCTTTTCATCTGCCTCGGCGGATCGTATCTGTCTCTATACAAATACGAACAAGCAAAAGCTGCCTATGACAAGGCTGCTGCCCTCGGTGCTCCGGTACAGTCGGTCTCATATCCCTTGGGTGTTCTGTACTATCTAAAGGGTGAATATGCTCAATCTGCAGAGACCTTTGCCAAATGTCTTCCCTGCGGAGGTGAGCTAAAAATAGCCGTAATATATTGGCACACTTTAGCATCCTACAGAGCCGGTATCGAGACGACACTTCTCAATGAATTTACCGAGGATATGGAGGTTGGTCATCATATTGCCTACAAGGAAGCGGTAATGATTTTCAGCGGACTGAAGAGCTACGTTTC
>JAKSRV010000085.1 GCA_024403435.1 Lachnospiraceae bacterium | reverse complement strand
CTTTACAAAACACGTTGTAAATAAAATATATCTAATGTACTTATATCATTAGTTAGGGAAATAAACTTTTTATTTTTTGCTATTTTTTACCCCAACTTATTCCTTCTTGCCATTATTTGCTATTATTTTGAAATTTCGTAAAAATACTTAATCTCAAAAAGCAAAAATGTGCTTATAAGCGCAAAAATCACATTTCTTATTCCTCAAATCTGAATTCCTCAAAATTGAAGTTTGAGCCGGGCAGGAATATGAATCTCACAGTCTTTTTTCCTGTGATTTTTGTGATATCAAAGCTCATGGTCTCGGTCTTTTCGGTGTTGGGAAATTCTATAATACTTCTAACCTGCTCACCACCGTCTCCCGTAACCAAATGGATAGTATTGACCGCATTTGGCGTATATCCCGTAATCAGTATTCTGCTTGCACCCTTTTCACCGAAATCCATATCACGGTACTCAATGGTAACATTATTACCGATCTCTCTGATGGCACTGTCTTCTTCCGTAAAACTGTCTCCGAACACCGCATCTCTGTCAGATCCCTTCAAAGGGCTGAATGCTTTTTCAGCTGCGGTAAACATTATTCCGCCTATATTTATCTTGTTCTGAAGTACCAATGAAACCGTTGTTACACCTTTTATCCTTCGCGGCAGCTTGAAGGTTTCCGATTGATATGTGTTCCAGATACCCGGCTTTTGATATACCACCTCGCAAATCATCTCTGCCCTGGCTTCTTCCGGCATACCCTCCCAGATTTCTATAGGACATGGCTCTCCGGACATCTCAAATACCGGTATTGTAATCTCATCCGAACCGAAACTTCCGAAATCCAGATAATCAAATGCAACAACGCTTCTTCCTCCGGGTGATGAAACCCCCTGTTCTATAGCATTTCTAAGCTCTCCCCGGCCTCTCGAATATAAAGCTCCGCGCACCAATTCATAGGGATTGACCGTAGCCTGTCCGTGACCTTCGCAACTAAACTCCAGCTCTGAAATCACTTTTGCGGTCCTCATGGAGTTTCTCGTCAGACAGCGCACCCTGAACTGTCCGTCTCCGCGCGGACGAATGACAGCGATCTCTCCGTTTTTCACGGTCTTAACTTCCGCAATTTCTGCAAACGGTGATATGATACCCGCATCATTTACAACATACCATTCGAGCTTTTGATTCGCAGACATTGGAGATACCTTTGCACCGATTTCAACCCTATCGATATCTGCTGTAATGTGCTGACTTCCTGCCACCACTGACAATTCAAGCTTTCTCACCCAGCTGCCGCTTTCCAGCGAATTTACCGGCTTTCCGTTTTCTGCCAGGTTCGCCTTGCCGCTGAACAAAATCTCCGGAAGCAACGACACTCCTGCTCTATTCTCACTCGGCACTACTTTAAGCGTGATCTCTGTACCAAGGATATTCCTATCCTTATCCAACGATTTGACGGAAACGGTTATGATTCCCGGTTCTTTTCCTGCTGCCACCATTGCCAGCATTTTTCCGACAAACAGTCGTTTACTGTGTCCTTTGTATTCCTCTGCATCGGTAGAATCTCCGTTATCCAAACCGGCCAACCAGCCCGCACCGGACACTTCCACATATACAGGGGTATTATCATTCTCAACGCAGTATCCGTCCTTATCGACTGTATTTATCTCGATAAATGCCATATCACTGCAGCCGGCCTTAAGTTCTTCTTTTGAATAATGAAGTTTTGCCGTAAGCTTCACGGGTTCTCCAAAAGAGTATCTCTCTTCAGAAGCAATCTCAACACCGTCAGCATCGAACGCCAAGGCTCTGATACATCCCTTTTCGTAAGGCACCACATAATCAGCCGAGAATCGATCTCCTTTTGCCTGATCCAAATTTACGATTTGCAACGGCTTATCATTTACAATCAACTGAACCGAGGGGGCATTTGACACCACTCTGACATCAATCAGCTGCCCCTCGTTATAATCCCAATACTGAGGAATGATATGTACAAACGGACTTTTCTTATAATCAGTCCATGCCGCTCTGTAAATATATGCAGTATCCTTGAAAAATCCAGCAGTGTCAATCTGTCCGAGATAACTGTTTCTGGTCTTGTACGGTGTCGGTTCTCCGATATAATCAAAGCCTGACCATATAAACTGTCCCGCAGAAAATTTGCGGTCTCTGTCCATTGTAATACAGTACTCAGTATTTTTAGCGCCCCAGGTAGAAGTACAATTTCCGAGACTCGAACACTGCTCATCCACTTCAGCCATCACTTGCTGAGAATACGGGAAATGATATATTCCGCGGCTCTGCAATGTAGAACTCGTCTCGCTTCCGAAAATGAACCAGTCCGGATTATTGGCATGATGCTCATCGTACAATCGCTCCGCATAGTTATATCCGGCATACTTTAATATATCCGCACAATTCTGAGCACCCTGCCACTGCATATAATTGGATCCGATACCTATCACGGCATTACCGCAGGGATCATGGCTTTCCACCTCCGCCTTAAGCATTGCGGTGATTTCCTCTCCATGAGCATCGGCATGTGTATCATATATCTCGTTACCTATACTCCACATAATTATTGAAGGATGATTTCTGTCGCGCCTAATCCAACTGCGCACATCCTTCTTCTGCCATTCCTTGAAAAAGCGAGCGTAATCGTACTCTGTCTTTTTACGTTCCCACTGATCAAAAGATTCATCCATAACCAGGAAGCCCATCTCATCTGTCAGTTCCAGCAATTCCGGTGCCGGCATATTATGCGCTGTTCTTATCGCATTTACACCCATCTCACGGAGTATGGTAAGTTTACGTCGCATAGCTTCTTTATTAAAAGCCGCACCGAGAGCTCCCAGATCATGGTGTTCGCAGGCACCATTGATTTTGATATTCTCGCCGTTAAGGAAAAATCCCATATCGCTGTCAAAACGTATGGTTCTGAAACCGAAATCCGAATCAATACTATCCAATATATTCATAGATTCGGGAACAATATCATCATCCCACTCATTGCTTTCTTTTTTCCGAATCAAAGAGAGTTTTGCATTATACACATTGGGATTCTCAATACTCCAAATACGTGGGTCTTCAACCTCCACATTTACTCTCACAAGCTGATAACCTTCTTCAGTCTCAGCATACAGCGCCGCATAAGCATCAAAGCACTCGCTGATGTCCGTGTTCGGTATATCCAATTTAATCAGGTAATTTTTTAGACCTGATGATCTTTGTGCCAAGCCTCCTGTTATCTCTGCGCTTACCGTCACACTCCAGTTCTTTTTTGCAGCAGCCAACTCTTCATCTATAGAATTCTTCTTACTGTGGAATAAACGATACAGCAATGAATCTTTGGGCTTACCAGAGTTAACCTTGTCTGAAGTTTCCTTGGCTGAAATATACATCGAATCCGTCACAAAATGTATCGTGTTATTTTCGATAAACCACACATTTCTGTAGATACCCGCTCCACTGTACCATCTACTGTTCGGTGACTTATGGTTTACCTTGACAACAATTGTATTTTCGCCGTCAATCAATTCATTTGTCACATCAAAACAAAAGCTCGAATATCCGTATTTCCAACAGCCCACTTCGCTCCCATTGACATATACAACCGAGTCCATGTATACGCCTTCAAAATAGATTTCATAGCGATGATCACTGTTCTTTTCGAAGCTGAATTTCTTCCTGTAAAAACCGGTAGAATCCTCATACAAATGCTGTCCCTGATAAATCAACCAGTCATGAGGTATATTAACCTTCTTAAACTCATACTCGGACAATTTATCTACATCACTTCCGTACTCAGCTTTATAAAATTCCCATCCGTCATTCCAAAGCAATCTACTCAACATCTTCTGTTCCTTCTCTATTCTTTCAATCGAATTGACTCTTTACCATAATAAGCAGCCATAAAAACATTCTGCTCGTCCGAAGCATCTGTACTTACATCCTTATTAATCAAAAACCACGGCTTTACTGTATACGGCTCAAATTCAACATTGGTAATACTGTTATCTTTCAGTATTTCCAATCTTGCCTCATATTCCTCATAGAACTGCTTTGCCTGCCCGGTTTTCAGATAATAACAAGCTCCGAAAACAGAATAATTACCAATCGGATCAATCTCATTTGTATAAAAGAAAAAGTACGCTCCTACCCACAAAACAATCAGCGGCCATGCCAGTCCGCCCTTCCATTTAAGCAGAATATTTTTATCCGCATTTTTACTTTTATTCTTCACAACCTGATATACAAACCCAATTGCATAGATTGCATTTACGACAAGAAGCAAGTGGTAGTTTATCTTGATAACATTAATCACTCTTGCCAAATCTACACTTCCTGTAGCATACAGGCTTGATGTAAATCCGGATGCAAAGAAGCAAAGCGACCATGCAATCAGCACAAGCATCTTCCAAAGCTTAAAAACATAGCGAGTCTTTTTAACTATCACCCATATAACCGGAATCATAAGAAAAACAACCAGCATTGTCTTCCAATTTGAAAATTCCTTGCCCCATTTAACTGCTTCCTTGAATGAACCTATCAACGCCTTCGGTGCTGATTTTTCAACATACCAGTAATGTGATGCTCTCACATTATTTCCGGGTGCGATAACGTTATAATAAAAACTCACGCCATAAGCGATGATACTCGGAATGAAAAGCAACGTATTCTTTTTCTTTTTCAACATTCCGATCAACGCCATACTTGCAAATATCAGACCACACTGGAGCGCAGTCACGTAGTTCGAGCCACCGATCAGCACACCTAAAATAACCGATACTATAGTCAACCAAACCGTACTATGCCTAAATTTGCTATACATCAGTCCCACAAGACAGGTAATAAGCAAAAGCAAGAGCGAATGCATCGCCGTATAATGAACACCTGCGTTATACCAAAAAAACGCCTGATTGGCTGCATAAATGTATAAAACCACAAATCCCGAAACCAGACACTGCAATGCCAGTGAATTCCATTTATCCGCTTTCAAAACAACCCTAAGCAGAACATGTGTAAACAAAAAAGTCGAACCGGCAAGAAGCAAAATCAACATTACAGGTCCCAGGAAATAATACTTTTCACCAAATATACCCGGCATAAGATTCATAAAGAATATAGATGAATGTGTACCCTGCCACGCATACCACATTGTCTTTGTACCACTCGCAGCACCTTTTATCGCCCCGATAAAATCGCTTGTCGATGACATACTGTTTTTAGCATTAATACCGTAAGAAAAATCATCATAAAATGGGATGGTATATCTTGCCAAAGCAATCAACGAGCCTATACCCAAAACCAATATAGCAAGATATACATACGCTCTTACCTTTTCATGAACTGTTTTAGTCAGCACTTTTTTCAAAAATTTCATTGCTGCCGCTCCATACAATAATCATTTATTTACATCTAATCATTGGGATTAATCGTCGCCATCCAAGTAACACTGAGATATTCACCGTCTACGAAGACATCGTCTTTCAGAAAACCTTCCTTCTTAAATCCTGCCTTTTCGTAGCTCTTAACCGCTCTGTCATTACCCTCGAGTACCCTCAAATATATGCGATGAAGCCCCAACTCTTCAAAACCGTATCGGAGCATCAGACCGGCAGCTTTTGTTCCCACCCCACAGCCTCTTGCATAGTCTTCACCGATAAAAATACCGTACTCACCCTTTTTGTTCTTTTTATCAACATCCCTGATATATACACAGCCAAGTTTTTTCTCTCCGCCGGGAAGCAGTTTGCAGATAATCATCTGTGCAACCTCTCCGGTCTCCACATGATTTTTCATCCAATCGACCTGATTGTCATGCGTAAATTCACCTCTGTATATAAAAAACTTCTTTACATTCTCAGAATTACGCCATCTGACTATGTCATCTATATCATCATATGTCATCGGTCGAATATAGATATCTTCGACCATGTACTTTTCTATATCAAAACCATCACTCATAATCTTTTTCGCTTTCATCATATCTGTAAATAATCACATAATACACCTATTATTTATTATAACACAAAACCGGGACTACATATCACTATGCAATCCCGGTCTCGATTATTTTTATGTTCTATATATCAAAACTTATTAATGTATATACAGTTCCAATCCCGCAGATAATAACGGATTAATTGTCACCCTTTTCCTTGAGAGCCTTCTCCTGCATTTCCTGAATATCATCAAACACAGAAAGCATAGGCTTAACATCCTTATGTCTCATATGACGGTCTACATAGTTGGTGGTAGCCTTCATAACCATAGGCGAAAGTACCAGCACACCGATAAGGTTGGGAAGCATCATCAAACCGTTGAAGGTATCTGAAATATCCCACGCAAGCTGCGCCTCCATAATAGATCCAAGGAATACGATTACAACAAACACTATTCTATAAGGCCAAACCGCATGTTTACCAAATAAATACTCTACCGCTGTTGTGCCGTAATGACTCCATCCGAGTACAGTTGAATAAGCGAAAAGAAGAATTGCAAGTGCGATAAATATTGAACCTGCGGGGCCGAAAACTTTAGAGAATGAGTAGCTCATAAGGTTACTTGAACCACCGATTTCATCCACAACTGTAACATTTACAGGATTTCCATCATCATCAAATACAAGCTGACCATCCGCGTCTACCATCTGAATATATGCACCGTTTTCATCTGTAGCCATTGCGGGCCTTCCATTGTCAAGATCAATAGCACCGGAACCAAGAATTACAAGAGCAGTCAAAGTACATACAACAATTGTATCCGCAAACACCTCGAAAATACCCCACATACCCTGACGTACAGGCTCCTTAACATTTGAGCTCGAATGCACCATTACGGATGAACCAAGACCTGCCTCATTTGAGAACACGCCTCTCTTGAATCCCATCTTCATAGCCAATGCAATTCCCGAACCAACAACACCGCCGCCGGCAGCCTTGAGTGAAAATGCTCCCTTAAATATAGAAGTAAAGATTGCAGGAATTGATGTAACATTCATGCAGATAATAACAATTGCGCCTATGAAATATACAACTACCATGAAAGGAACAAGCTTCTCGGTAATAGCAGCGATTCTCTTAAGTCCTCCGAGAATAACGGCTGCAACTGCAATAAACAGAAATCCGCCGATAAGATAAGGAACAAAAGCAGGCATTACCCATGCTGAGTTTGATGTTGTTGCCACATTAGTAATAGCAGCCTTGATGTTAGAACTCATAGAGTTAACCTGGCTCATATTACCTATACCAAATGATGCGAGTAGACAGAATACAGAGAACAATACTGCAAGGATTGCACCAACTACCTTAAGTCCCTTCTTTGCTCCGAGACCGTCTCTGAGGTAATACATAGCACCACCGTGCCACTCACCCTTACTATCCTTACGACGATAAAGAATACCCAGTACATTTTCGGAATAGTTTGTCATCATTCCGAAGAATGCAATAATCCACATCCAGAATACTGCTCCGGGACCACCTGTAGCGATAGCACCTGCTACACCTACGATATTACCGGTACCAACTGTAGCAGCGAGCGCTGTACACAGCGACTGGAACTGAGATATTGACTTATCATTGGTATGTCCTGTGATATGCTTATCCTTAAAAATTGCACCAATTGTATTTTTCATCCAGTGGCCGATATGACTGACCTGGAAAAATTTGGTGAGCAATGTCATGATAATGCCGACAGCACCCAAAAGAATAAGAGCGGGCCATCCCCATACAGCACCATTGATTGCGTCATTAACTTTTGTGACTCCTTGAATGAACTGTTCCATAGTTTATTCCTCTCCTTAAAATATCACTTCAAATTCTTTTCAGTGACTACTTGTATCACGGTTGTCAAATACATTTTAACAAGTTCGATGTATTTTCTCGTCGTGTACATAAAAAATCGCAGGTGAAGTAGCAACCTCACCTGCGAAGTCATTTATACCTTATCACAATATTTTTATATTGCAAAGATTTTTTTAGTAATTTACCACTTTATTGCGATAAATCATACTCAGCACTATCTGTTAAGCAGTAATGACTGTTCCGGCCTTACCCTTGATAGCTTCGTCAGCCTTATCAAGAGAGGTAATTATTACCTTTCCTTCAGGATATGCTGTGAGATAATCGATAGCCGCCTCAATCTTAGGAAGCATGGTTCCTGCTTCAAATACATTTGAAGCGATATAATCCTTAGCTTCTGCAACATTCATAGCCCAAATAGCAGTCTGTGCATCGGTACCGAAATTGATATAAGCATTATCAACACCGGTAATAATAAGAAGAACATCTGACTTGAGTTCAGCCGCAAGTCTTCCTGCGATTGCATCCTTCTCAATTACTGCTGATGCACCCTTAAGTGCATGCTTCTGCTCAATTACAGGAATTCCTCCGCCACCGCAGGCGATAACTTCCTGGTCTGCATTTGCCAATGCTCTGATTGCCTCGATTTCTACAATATCCATAGGCTTAGGAGCTGCAACCACACGTCTGTAGCCCTTTCCGGGATACTCTTTTACATAATTGCCCTTCTTCTTCTCAGTTTCGGCATCATCTGCTGACATATATCTTCCGATTTCCTTGGTAGGCTCATAGAATGCCTCATCATAAGGATCAACGGTAACCTGAGTAAGAATAGTACTTACAGTCTTTGAGATACCTCTGTCGAGCAACTCTGCTCTGAGTGAATTCTGAATATCATATCCGACATAGCCCTGGCTCATTGCAGAACATACACACATAGGTGCGGGAGTGTAATCAATATACACACGTCTGAGCTCTGTCATAGCCTTGTGGATCATGCTTACCTGCTGTCCGTTTGAATGAGTGATTGTAAGCTGGCAATCATTCTCAATAATATCAGCAAGGACCTTGGCTGTCTTCTTTACCGAATCAAGCTGTTCTAATGTTGTGTGACCACCAAGAGCATCATGTCCGAGAGATACTACAACCTTCTGCTTTTTCTTAGCAGGAGCAACAGGCTGCTCAACTTCTTCAGCAACCACGGGAATCTCAGGTACTACTTCCTCAGCTGCAGGGATCTCTTCCTCAACAACCTCAGCAATTTCCTCAAGTTCCTCGACCTCATCTGCTTCAGTTACGGCTTCTGTTGCTATCTCTTCTGCTGCAACAGCTTCTGCAACTTCTGAACCGTATTCTACAAAATCATCTTCTACAGCAGGAGCTGCAGGTTCTGCAATTACTTCCTCAACTGTCTCAGCAACAGGCTCTGCGATTACTTCTTCTACTGTTTCAACTACAGGCTCTGCAATCACCT
>JAKSRV010000084.1 GCA_024403435.1 Lachnospiraceae bacterium | reverse complement strand
GACCTGCAGCCATGTTATCGGGATGAAGGGTACGTCCGGTACCACCACCTGAAGCTACTGAGAAGTACTTCTTACCAGCCTCAAGTCTCTCCTTCTTATAGGTTCCTGCAACGGGATGCTGGAATCTGGTAGGATTGGTTGAGTTACCGGTGATTGAAACGTCTACGTTCTCTCTCCACATGATAGCAACGCCTTCGCAAACATCGTTTGCACCGTAGCAGTTAACCTTTGCACGAGGTGAGTTAGCATCCTTAGAATAGCACTTGCGGCTTACTTCCTTTACAGTGTTGGTGTAAGGATCATACTCGGTCTCAATGAAAGTGAATCCGTTGATACGAGAGATAACCTGAGCAGCATCCTTTCCAAGACCGTTAAGGATAACACGAAGGGGCTTCTGACGAACCTTGTTAGCCTTCTCTGCGATACCGATAGCACCCTCAGCAGCTGCGAATGACTCGTGACCTGCGAGGAATGCGAAACACTCGGTGTCCTCTTCAAGAAGCATCTTACCAAGGTTACCATGTCCAAGACCTACCTTACGGGTATCAGCTACTGATCCGGGGATACAGAAAGCCTGAAGACCTTCACCGATTGCAGCAGCAGCATCTGCAGCCTTGCGGCAGTTCTTCTTGATTGCGATTGCAGCGCCTACAGTGTAAGCCCACTTTGCGTTCTCGAAGCAGATAGGCTGAATGCCTTCGATAAGGTGATATACGTCAATACCTGCAGCCATGCAGATATCCTTACACTCTTCAATTGAAGAAATACCATACTCCTTTAACTTTGCAAGGATCTGAGGCTCTCTTCTTTCATATGATTCAAATAATGCCATGATTAAATATCCTCCTTTTCCTTACTCGTGTCTGGGATCGATGATACGAACTGCATCAGCTACACGACCATACTGGCCCTGTGCCTTCTCGTATGCAACTGCAACATCGTCACCCTTCTTGATGAAGTCCATCATCTTACCGAAGTTGATGTACTTGTAACCGATGATCTCATCATCCTCATCAAGTGCACAACCGGTGATGTAACCGTCGGTAAGCTCAAGGTATCTAACACCCTTAGCAACAGTACCATAGGTGGTACCAACCATTGAACGAGCGCCCTTACCAAGATCCTCAAGGCCGGCACCGATAACAAGTCCGCCCTCAGAGAATGCAGACTGAGTACGACCGTAAACGATCTGAAGGAAAAGCTCTCTCATTGCGGTGTTGATTGCGTCACAAACAAGGTCAGTGTTAAGAGCTTCCATAACAGTAAGTCCGGGAAGGATCTCAGCTGCCATAGCTGCTGAATGAGTCATACCTGAACATCCGATAGTCTCAACAAGAGCCTCCTGAATGATGCCGTCCTTAACATTGAGAGAAAGCTTGCAGCAACCCTGCTGAGGAGCGCACCAGCCGATACCGTGAGTATAGCCGGAAATATCCTTAACCTCTCTTGCCTTTACCCATTTAGCCTCTTCAGGAATGGGAGCAGCGCCATGATGTACGCCCTGGTGAACGGGGCACATCTCTTCTACTTCTTTTGAGTAAATCATGTGAAATCTCCTTTCGGTATTATGTATTACTTATCAAATCTTATCTAAAGATAAATAATATCACTTACGTTCGATATTCTCTCATATATTCTGAGAAAATTCTATAGAAAAATATACAAATTTATTAATTTATTGGCTAAATATAAAACTACTTGGCAAGCATCATTCTGTCGTTAGCAAATTCACCGCCGCTTGCCTCTTCAAATTTATGCAAAAGATCGGAAACCTGAAGGGCTTTTTTAGCCTCACCCGCAACGTCGTAAATGATATGACCTTCATGCATCATAATAAGTCTGTTGCCGTGTGCAATGGCATCCTTCATATTATGCGTAACCATCATTGCAGTGAGTTTATGTTCCTCAATAATCTTCTCAGAAATCTCAAGAACCTTAGCAGCAGTCTTGGGGTCAAGTGCAGCGGTATGTTCATCAAGCAAAAGCAAATCGGGTCTCTTAAGAGCTGCCATCAAAAGGGTAATTGCCTGTCTCTGACCGCCTGAAAGCAATCCGACCTTACTGGTCATTCGCTTTTCAAGACCGAGGCCGAGTGTCGCAAGCTGTTCCTTGAAATTTTCTCTCTCAGCTCTTCCGACACCCCACTTAAGTGTTCTGACCTGACCACGTCTTGCAGCCAGTGCCATATTCTCTTCAATAGACATTGTAGCAGCGGTTCCGGTCATAGGATCCTGGAATACTCTTCCGAGATATTTTGCCCTCTTATGCTCGGGAAGTGATGTAATATCATTACCGTTTATAAGAATTCGTCCCTGATCAACCGGCCATACGCCAGCAATGGCATTAAGGCTGGTAGATTTACCTGCACCGTTACCACCAATGATTGTAACAAAATCACCCTGATTAAGCTGTAAATTTAATCCATTGAGTGCAACCTTTTCATTAATGGTTCCTTTATTGAAAACCTTATGCACATCCTGAATGTCCAAAACATATTTTGAGTTGTTATTGTCAGCCATTATTTTGCTCCTCCCTTCTTCTGAAGCGCCTTATCTCTCAGATAAGGAACTGCAAGGAATACAGCTACTACAATTGCCGAGAAGAGCTTCATGTCCTCGGAAGGCATCTTGAGCCATAATACAAACTGGTATACAAGATAGTAAATAATTGCGCCGAGTACGACTGAAATCAAAGTCCATACAAGATAAAGTCTTCTCTTCGATGCAAACTTACCAAAAAGAACTTCACCGATAATAACAGCCGCAAGACCGATTACGATAGCGCCTCGACCCATACCTACGTCGGCAGCACCCTGGAACTGTCCGTAAAGACCACCTGCAATACCTACAAGTCCGTTGGAAATCATAAGTGTAAGAACCTTAATAAAGTTGGTATTGATACCCTGTGCTCTTGCCATATTGGGATTACAACCTGTAGCTCTGATTGCCTGTCCCTGCTCTGTGCCGAAATACAAATGAAGAATTGCAATAAGCATAATCAGGAATGCTGTAAATCCTACAAAGAAAATAATTCTTTTAACAGGATCCTCGGTAACATATCTAAGCGAAATAACAAGATTATAATTATCAACCGATACAGGCTGATTTGACTTACCCATTACATTCAAGTTGATTGAATATAGAGCAATCTGAGTCAGAATACTTGCAAGTATTCCGGGAATACCCAAAAGTGTATTCAGCAAACCTGTAACAAGTCCGGCTGCTGCTCCGGCAAAAAATGATACCAAAGTGGCAACAATAGGCGGAACACCGCTTCTGATCATCATAATACATACAGCAGCACCGAATGCAAGTGAACCGTCTACTGTAAGATCTGCAAAATCCAACAATCTAAATGTGATGTAAACACCGAGTGCCATAACACCCCAAACCATACCCTGCGAAATAGCTCCGGGCAATGAGTTTAATAATGTCAATGGATTCAATGATGCAAAATAAGATAACATTTTGTACCTCCAAGAAATATAATCACAAACATTTGTTATTATCTCACATTTTGCAATTTTTTTCATCAAAAAAGTGGAAATATCACAAGGATATTTCCACTTTGAATAAATTATGTATTAATTACCGTTAATTACTGAATTGCCTCATATGTTTCAGGAACAGTTACGCCAAGCTTGTCGCAGATTTCAGCATTGTACTTCATGGTAACAGCCTTTGCATACTGTACGCTCATGGTAGTGATATCAGCGCCGTTTACAAGGATATCATAAGCCATAAGACCGGTCTGGTATCCAAGATCATAGTAGCTGATAGAAAGAGTTGCAACACCACAACCTGCGCAAATTCCTTCCTCACCTGCGATTACAGGAACGCCTGCGGGAACTACGATGTTGTATACAGTCTCAGTGCAGTTTGCAAGAGTATTATCGGTAGGGATGTAAAGAACATCGCACTCACTTGCTGCGGTAGAAACTACAGCCTGTACTTCGTTAGAATCTGCAATACCATACTCCTGGTAAGCAATTCCGTCAGCTTCAAGAGCCTTTTCGAAGAGCTTAATCTGATATACAGAGTTAGCTTCTGCGGTGCAGAAAAGAAGTCCAACCTTCTTTGCAGAAGGGAAAAGATCTACGAGCATGTTCTCCTGCTCATCGATAGGAGCAAGGTCAGAGGTACCTGAAATGTTTCTTCCTGTAGCTCCGGTCCAATCACTGATTTCAAGAGCGGTTGCATAATCGGTTACTGAAGTTCCGAGTACGGGAATCTTGGTGGTCGCTGCTGCTGCACACTGAAGAGGTGTGGTAGCGTTAGCAAGGATAAGATCATATCCGCTGCTTACAAATCCGTTAACGATTGTTGCAGCAGTGGTCTGCTCACCCTGAGCATCCTGTACGTCAAATGTAACCTTGTCACCAAGCTTCTCCTTAAGTGCATCCTGGAATCCCTGAGTAGCTGCATCAAGAGCGGGATGCTCGATAAGCTGGCAAATACCGATATTGAAGGTAGTGTCTTCGCTTACGGTAGTATTGGTAGTAGTATTTCCACAGTTATTGGTGTCATTACCACCATTGTTGGCCTCAGCACAACCCATAAGGGTAGCTGCTGCAAGTGCAGCACAAAGTACTGCAGATAAAATCTTCTTTTTCATAATTTTCCTCCTTTTCCGTATGAACGGAATTTGACACTTTTTATAACAAAAGCGTATTTACAACAAAAGATAATATATCACTATCAATCCAAAAGTCAACAAAATGTAGGAAGTTGCATTAAAATGCATCAAGTATAAACTATTCTTCAACCTTTGTTACTACTTCAGAAGCTTTCTTGTATATAGAATTGGCAGGAACAACACCTCTGACACTTGAAAGCGGATAAATATTTACATTTCTGCCGATTACAGAGCCCGGATTGAGAATACTTCCGCATCCAACCTCTACATTGTCTCCAAGCATGGCTCCGAACTTTTTCAGTCCGGTTTCATACAGATTTTCGCCCTTAACAACAACAAGCTTTTTATCACTTTTTACATTTGAAGTGATAGAACCGGCTCCCATATGTGACTTATATCCCAAAATACTGTCACCTACATAATTGTAATGAGGCACCTGAACTTTATTAAACAAAATTACATTCTTAAGCTCTGTAGAATTGCCAACCACAGCACCCTTACCTACAATTGCAGAACCTCTGATAAATGCGCAATGTCTGACTTCCGCATCTTCATCAATAATAAGTGGGCCGTTAAGACATGCCGTAGGTGCAACTTTAGCCGATTTGGCAACCCAGATATCATCGCCTCTTTTTTCAAATTTACTTTCATCCAAAGTCTCACCAAGCTTTAAGATAAAATTCTTAATCTCAGGAAGAAGTTCCCAGGGATATGTTTTCCCTTCAAATAGCTCTGCGGCTATTGTTTCGTTAAGATCATATAATTCATTGATTGTTATCTTATCCATATTGTTCCTCTTCAGTACTCAATTATTTTTTATAAAACGCCTTAGACCTGTCATAGAAACTGTACATGGCATTCTGGTTTCTGATTTGCTTAACCTGATTTGTCCATTTTGTAATATAATCCGAAAGTTTCTTCATATATTCTTCATCGGAGATTTCTTTGTCGGCTACCATCGTCAGTCCCTTTTCCCAGCTTGCCGTCAAAGAAGGATTAAGCAATGACTTGATGGAATTATCCACAACATCATATACTATCTCGCCAAGCAAGGTTGGTGTCAGAATCTGAGTCTTTTTATTAAGCTTTATATAACCGATTTTATCAAGCTTATCGATTATTCCTGCTCTGGTTGCACTCGTACCGATTCCGCTACCCTTTATCTGGCTACGCAACTCTTCGTCTTCGATAAACTGGCCGGCATTCTCCATGGTAAGTATCATGGAACCTGACGTGTATCTCTTGGGCGGCGAAGTTTCACCTTCTTTTAATACAAAATCATTTACCTTGATGGTTTCACCGGGTTTCACGCGTTTAAGTTCTTCAAGCAAGCCTGTATCGGCACTTACGTCCTCTTCGCCTTCCTTATCATTCTCTTTATCAGTATCCGAATCAGCTTTTGACGAATTACCTTCGGTCAATTTGGTCTGAGCATTTGCATCTGCCTTTTCGACATTTTTATCATTTGCCTTATCGGCTGACTTATCTTTTTTGAAGCTGTATTCAGCAACCTTCAAATATCCTTCAGACTCAAGCACCTTAAAATTAGAAAAGAATCTCTCTCCGGCAATCTTGGATACAAGCGAGAATTTCTGATAAACAGCAGCCGGATAAAAGATTGAAAGCAAACGTCTGACAATCATTTCATATACCTTGACGCTTGTAGGATTCAAGGAAGCCAATGCGGATAAGCCCTGTCCTGTCGGTATTATTGCATAGTGGTCTGTTATCTGTTTATCGTTAACATATCGAGTTTTCTCGATTCCCTTATACATACCCTTTTCAAGTATTTCGGAAGCAAAAGAAGCACAGAGACCATAACCTTTTAATCCATTGATATTTTTGTATATCTCCTTTGCCACAGCCGTAGACAGCACTCTGGCATCGGTACGGGGATATGTAGTCAGCTTCTTTTCATAAAGCTCTTGTGCAATCGCCAATGTATCATTGGGACTAATCTTAAAGTACTTCGAACAGTCATTTTGAAGCTCTGCAAGATTATAAAGGAGCGTAGGATTTTTTGTTTCCTTCTTCTTTTCCAGTGATTCCAATATACAAGGGCGCATTTCCATAGAACCGGTATTAGGATTCATCGCAGGCGCCTTCAGTGCATTTATAAGTCCCTCGGCATCTTCCCGTTTCTTAAAGCCGTTCTCTTTGTATAATCTGGGTGATTCAAAATAATGCGAACCTTCAACAGCCTTCCATTCACCCTCGAAGCTGTGACCGTTTAATTCAAACTGTCCTATAATTCTATAAAAAGGCGTCTTGTTAAATGCACGTATTTCACGTTCTCTGGATACTATTATACCCAGTACACATGTCATTACTCTGCCGACAGCAAGTACACATTTATTCAGTCCCAAATACTGTTTGATGCTGTAGCTATACTTCAATGTAAGTGCACGTGAAAAATTGATACCCATCAGGTAATCTTCCTTTGCACGTAGATATGCGGCATCGCTCAAAGCATCATATTCAGACCAGTCTTTTGCCTCTTTAATTCCTCTGAGAATCTCTTCATCGGTTTGAGAGTCTATCCATACACGTTTTCTTTGTTTATCGTGTACTCCTGCCATCGCATCAACCAGTCTGTAGATATATTCTCCTTCTCGTCCCGAGTCGGTGCATATGTATATACAATCAACATCTTCGCGATTAAGCAGTCTTTTTACTATATTAAACTGCTTGCTGACATTACCAATAACCTCATATTTATACTCATCGGGAATAAACGGAATTGTATCGAGACTCCATCTTTCGAGTGCCGGGTCATATTTATCAGGATAGCTCATAGAAACCAGGTGTCCCACACACCAGGTCACTACCGTATTCTCGCTCTCGAGGAATCCGTCCCCCTGCTTCATATTCTCTTTTAATGCATCAGAGAATTGCCTTGCAACACTGGGCTTCTCTGCTATAAATAACTTCTTTGCCAATTTGGTATATTCTTTCCTTAAAAAATTAACTGCATAACATTATATTACAAATGCTATGCAGATAAAAATAATTTTCTATAAAATATTACTCAGTAATAAATTGATTTCTTCTGCGGGATAAGCTCTTCCGAAGAAATAGCCCTGGATTACATCGCAGCCAACATCATTCAGATAATCATATTGAGCCTCGCTCTCAACACCTTCGGCAATTGATTCAAAACCCATATGATGTGACATCTCAAGTATTGATTCGGTGATTATTCGGGTAGGTGTATCTACCAGCACAGTGTCTATAAAACTCTTATCAATCTTAAGTGTATCGATAGGAAGCTTTTTAAGATATGACAGAGATGAATATCCTGTACCAAAATCATCAAGAGAAATCTTAACACCATACTTTCTCAAGTCATTAAGCTTATCAATCACAGAATCAAAATCATCTATAAAGATACTTTCTGTAATCTCAAGTTCTACCTTCTTAGGAGGCACATTATACTTTTCAATCACATTTTTGACTGTCTGTACAAAGTCATCCTTTTTATATTGTAATGCTGATATGTTAATAGACATAACAAAATCAACATTGTATTTTTCTCTCCATTCGGAATAAATTCTTATACTTTCATCAAGTACAAAATTTCCGATTGATATAATTTTGCCGTTCTTTTCAGCCAGCGGAATAAATACTTCGGGAGAAATAATACCCTTTTGTTCATCACGCCAACGTACCAAAGCTTCCATTCCCCTCAGTTTTTTAGAGTCAGAAATGTATTGAGGCTGGAAATACACTACAAAGTTATTGTTGGCAACGGCATTATTCAGCTTCTGCTCAAGTTCGACATTTTTCAAAAATTCATTAAGTATTGAATTATCAAAATACTTAAACTGTCCTTTACCGATTGATTTACATTTGTACATTACAATATCTGCGCAGCTGATAAGCTCACTGGCGTTATCCGCAGCATCGGGGAACAGTGCCGCACTCATGCTGACTGTCAGACTGACATCCTGTCCATTACTCATCTTAAAAGGAGTTTCAAGCTTCTTAAGTATGATTTTACGATAATTTTCTACAGAATAATCACCAACAGGATTATAAATTGCCAACGAGAAAATATCATTTGATAAATGACTTATAATAACACGCTCATTTTCGATTTCTTTTAAGAACGAACCAAATTTGATGAGAACTTCATCGCCAATGCTCATTCCGAGTCCGTCATTTACACGTTTGAATTCATCAATATCAATATTTATAAGAGCAATTTTATCGTTTTTTGCCTTTGCCTCATTGATCATCTCTGTAAGTCTGTTTACAAAATATGATCTGTTGTACAAGCCTGTCAAAGAATCATAATATGCAAGAATAATAATATCATTCTTCTTTTTGTACTCTTCGGTAATATCAGATATTTTGATAATCTTGTCTACTGGCTTTCCCGATTTGTCAGCTATAATACTGGTTTCAAACAGAAACCATCTGTTACCCATTGATTCATGAACTTCACAGGTCATCATCTGCTTTTCAATACGTTCGGGATAAAGACAATCTGTAAGTATATCTGTGTACTTACGGTCAATGATGTCCATAAACAACATCAATTCTTCAGAATTATTGATTTCAAAATCAAAAAAATCCCGGAAAAGGCCAAGCGTATGAATTTCATCATTTTCAAAAGAATAATATATCAAGGCATGCTCGGACTTTTGTACCAAAAGCTTGTAAATACGCTCCTGATCCTCAAGCTTCTTATTCATCGCCTTCAGATATTC
>JAKSRV010000083.1 GCA_024403435.1 Lachnospiraceae bacterium | reverse complement strand
CGTAATTCGAAAACACCTTCTTGATACAATCCACCGCACCGACAATCATTTCATCACCGGCATCATGTCCCTTGTTATCATTTACAACCTTCAATCCATTTAAATCCAGTGATGCGATAACAAGATTTGCAGGTATATCTTTCTCAAGTTCCGCAATTTTCTCTTCATATGCTCTTCTGTTACCGGCTCCCGTCAGTTCATCGGTAAGAGATATCTTGATGAGACCTTCTTCCTTCGTTTTCTCTTTATCCACTACTGCGGTAACCATGATAACATCACTCGTGAGCCCTTTTGCATCACGGTCGGTAACCATGAATCGAAAACGCAGCCAACCCGCTTCGTTGGTCTTAAATTCATCTGCCAACGTATCTACGTTATTCATCCTACCCATCAAGGTGGTCAAATCGGTAAATTCCAAAGCACGCTTTACCTGATCCTTAACAATCAGTTTACTTATCGCATACTTCAAAACATCAGATGCTCCCGGAGTGATACCATTTAACACTGCATACTTTCTGATGGGTTCAGGTGCACTGACCTCCTGAATCGTATCTTCATGCAAATTAACTATATGCATCGAATAATAGACGTTACCGATAGCTTTCAGTCGCTTATTCTGTTCCTTGAGATCTGCATTCATTTTACTGGCATTCTTGTGTCTGAACAGTAAAATTATAAAAAGCAACACGCTCAAGGCCGCTATTATTAACAATAAAATAGGAGAAACCAAAATATCCTGCATAACCGATTACCTCACAGCGTATATCATTTATGCCTCGTAGTGAGCTCTCTCGCCGCCTATGTACTTCGCTCTGGTTCTTGCACACACCAGATGAGCCTCACCGATTTTATTCACTGACAGTCTGACGGGAACCGCTACATCCTTAAGATGCATTCCAATCAAGGTATCGCCGATATCCATTCCCGCATCCGCCTTGATATGTTCTACCGCAACAGGCTTGTCAAAATGAGCATAAGCCTTAGTCGCAAATGATCCTCCCGCCTTAGGCTGAGGAACTACATTCACAATCTCAATATTTCTTTCTTTTGCGAGCTTCTTTTCAATGATAAGTGCTCGATTGAGATGCTCGCAACACTGTGCGGCAAGATATAAACCGCTCTCCTTGGCTGCATCCCATATTCCGCAGAATACATCTTCTGCCAACTCAGGCTTTGATGCCGAACCGATTTTTTCTCCGGATACTTCGCTGGTTGAGCATCCTACCACGAGGATATCACCTTCCTCCACACCGGAAATCTCAATTAGTTCTTTTGTTGCATTATAACTTTCTGTATAAATCTGTGACTTCATAATAACCTCTGCTTTCAACTGTCACCAGTATTCATTAATCATTTATCTTCTTGTATATATCAATGTTCCCTGTCCATTATCAAGGGTTAATACGTTGCCGTTCAATGTAACCTTTTTGTACACAGAAGTCGTACCGTAATCGGCATAGTCTACGGTAAACACACCGTCAGCATAAGTCCAAGTATGCTCTGACGTAAGTGTAAATCCCATAGGTGATACGGCTTCCACCAGATATTTTCCGTCTTCAGTCAATGTAAGATACTCCTCGACTCCGTCATCGTTTTTCAGATACCAGTCACCGATAAGTTCACTTCTGTCTACATTTGAAGTGCTTCCACCGCATGCCACAAGGCTGAACGCAAATACCGCAACCAATAACAGACTTACAAATTTTTTCATAAACAATGCTCCTCTATCAGCTACTCCTATAAATCTATATAAAAATAAGTATAGTCTCTTTACACAGATTTTCATAGCATTAATTAACAAGCCCTACGAGTTCACCTGTTGTTTTTCTCTCTTTTTCCATGAGTAGAACCCATATAAATCATGTAACAGGAAAACCGCAAAATTGGCTATCACCGGTATATATATCGGATTGCTGATTGCTGCCATTACCCACAAAACTATCAGTATCACATCGTTCATTGCATACCATAACGCAAAGTACGAGGATCTGAGCATTGTAAGTGCTGCGGCAAAGAAACTGGTCATTATCGACAGTGTACTGAATATCAGATTCGGTGTATCAAAGAATTTAAGCAAGAAATAGAATCCCACCGTCACAATCACTCCGCTGATTGCAAGCAATACATAATGCTTTGCCTTAAGTCTGCTGATTTTCACCTCAGCTTTATTCTCGCTTGACGGATTCTTTATCCATGTATAGATTGACCACAGCGCCATAGGCAACGACATTCCGAGGTATGTAATCATTTCACCCCAATATCTGTACTGCCAGGAAATAATTCCGTAGAGAATGGCAAATACCGAGATAAGTATCTGCCCCCATACATTGCCCTTTGCACCAAAAAGAACAGCAGTCACTCCTATCAGTGCCGCTGCCAATGTCAGGACATTAAAATCTCCCGAAAAAAAATTGGATAGTGCCACTATAATCAGCGACACTATCCAAAATATTCTTTCATTTTTTGATAATGCTTTAATCGGATTACTCATAACATGAGCAATTATACTACACTACGTACTCAGTAACAATATTGTTGAGTTCTGATGAAGAATCGTTTACAGACTTACCTGTCTCTTCAAGTTCCATAATACTTGAGGTAACTGTAGCAGTAGTAGCGCTGAGCTCCTGAGCAGTAGCCGCATTCTCCTGTGAAGAAGCTGAGAGAGCCTCAACAAGAGTCTGGATGTGTTCAACGCTCTCACCGAGCTTGGTACTTACACCGAAGAGGGTATCTACATCAGCATTTACGATTTCGGTACCGTCTACAATACTGGCAAATCCGGTCTTGGTATTTGCAACGGATTCGTTCTGCTTCTTTACATAGCCCCTAACCAGATTGCTGGTCTCGGTAGCTTCGGAAACGCTCTTAGCAAGTTCCTCAATCATCTTGTTGATAGTGTTAACCGATTCGGCACTCTGCTCTGCAAGCTGTCTGATTTCATCAGCAACAACCGCAAATCCACGTCCTGCTTCTCCGGCACGAGCTGCCTCAATTGAAGCATTGAGTGAGAGAAGACTGGTTTGGTCTGCAATGTTTGCAATCATCTCACTGGCCTGACCGATAGTACCTGTATTCTTCTCAACACCGGCAATAACCGCAAAGATTTTTTCGAAAGCTGCACTGTTCTGCTCAGTAACCTTCATGAGTTCCTTAACAGTCTCCATACCGGACTTAGTACTTCCCTCAATCTTGTTACATGCCTTCTCCAAATTCTCGGTTCTTTCCTTACATTCGGTAACAATCTTCTCAATGTTTGTCATCTCGTTTGCAATATTGAGAATATCTTCAGCCTGCTGACCTGCTGTGTTAGCAAGCTCTGCTGCCGCATTGTCGATGCTCTGCATTGAACCTGCCGAAGATGTGGTATTGCTTACCATCATATTACTTGATTCATTCAGTCCTGAAGCTGACTGCTGAAGTATTCCCATCATTCCGATGAGCTGACTCTTCAGCTTGTTAACAGACTTACTCAACTGAGCAATCTCATCCTTGCCGTCAAGCTCTTTGATCTTGACAGTGAGGTCCTTTTCAGCAACAGCATTGATGCCAACAGTAACTCTGATAAGATTGTTGCGGATATATCTGATAATAAATACTGAAAATGCTGTTACTCCGATAAGTGCTATCAGACAGAAAATCAAAATAGAGATGGAAGTTCTCTTTGATGAAACAGCCTGCTTTGCCGATGCATCGACAGCATATGCCTCTATCAATTCCTCCATACGCGCCAGATTCTCACGTGTAGCTTCAAAATTTCTGTCGAGCAATGAAAGGCTTCCGATTTTTGTCTCAGGATCAAATGCCGCATACATCTTCTCGATATTGGTAATGAAGTTCTCATACTCCATATCGAAGGTGTAATCGTTGTAGGTAAAATTTTTAATTGCGGGGTATGAATCCACAATTGCTTTAACCTCTTCAACACGCTCCTTGGTCTCCTGATAATTTGCTCTGTAATCGGCGATTTCATCAGGAATGCTGATATCCATCTTCTGACTCAGCATACTTCTGAGCAGTCCGGTGTATGACTGATAGAAATCTCTGTCCGCATTAATCAAAGATGAATTTGATGCGTACAGCTGATCATAGAAAAGATCCTTGCTGGAATCACCGACATAACTGTTAAGGTTTGAAAAAATAGCGATAACAACCATGCAAAGTATCTCTATCGGAATTATCATCATTAATAATTTTGCTGTAATAGATAATTTCTTCATAAGAACATCTCCTTTTCAGGCTATAATTCTAAAAGTACAACTAAAATTATAATAGATTTTTGTTCTATATGCCACAAAATTTTCTCATATTAGCATACGTTTTGGTACAATTTGCAACAAGTTTTTTGTGTAATTTGATTAATTTCGTTTTATTCCGTAAATTGTTCATAAACCTCGCGCAATTCAAAAGTAAATTTCGCTTTTACAGCATCAGTCCGAGATTATCATCAGCCTTCCGCTTCCCTAATTGCTTTCTTCACCTGCAAAATATTTGAAGGTGAAACACTGATTTCATCTATTCCCATACTTATAAGCTTGTCTGTAAGTGAGGTATCCGCACCGAGTTCCCCACAGATTCCTACCCAACATCCACCCGCATGACCATTATCTATTACTGTCCGTATCATACGAAGCACGGCCTCATGATGCGGGTTATAATACTTATCCAGCTTGGAATTATAACGGTCTACAGCCAAAGTAAACTGTGTCAAATCATTAGTTCCGATACTGAAAAAGTCTACCTCATCCGCAAGAATATCACTTATCATGACTGCTGCGGGAGTCTCTATCATTATTCCGATTTCCGCCTCACCGTATTCAACGCCTTCATTTTTCAAATCATCCATAACTTGCTCACAGATTTTCTTAATCTCAAGCACTTCCTCAAGAGAAATCACCATCGGAAACATCACAGCTACATTTCCATGTGCTGCGGCCCTGTATATTGCCCTGAGCTGTGTCTTAAAAACATCTGTCCTGTCCAGACAAATTCGGATGGCGCGATAACCCATTGCCGGATTGTCTTCCTGTTCGGGATTAAAATAATCCGCTTGCTTGTCGGCTCCAATATCAAACGTCCTGATAATAACCTTACGTCCGTCCATAGCCTGAACAACTTTTTTATAAGCCTCGTACTGCTCCTCTTCTGTGGGATAGTCTGATTTTTCGAGATACAGAAATTCACTTCTGAACAATCCTATACCCGCAGCATCATTTTCAAGTGCGGCATCAACATCATCCACACTTCCTATATTTGCATACAGCATTATTTCCTTACCGCTTTGAGTGACACATGGCTTACCCTTCAGTTGCATCAATAACTCCTTACTAAGTCTGTCCTTCTCTGCAAGCGCCCTATAATTTGCAAGTGTTTCCTCATCAGGCTCTACAATAAGCTGTCCCTTTATTCCGTCCACGATTGCGAACTTGCCGTCCCATCTTTCATCAACCGACACTCCGACAAGTGAAGGCAGATTCATTGTACGCGCCAGAATAGCGGTGTGGGAATTGAGGGTTCCGCATTCGGTCACCAAAGAAAGCAGCTTAGACTTATCCAACTGAACAGTCTCAGCAGGAGTAAGGTCCTCAGCTGCTATGATAACGGGCTCATTCAATTCTTCAATGTCTGTACTCTCATTCATAAGAATACGTACTAAGCTATCACATATATCTTTTACATCTACAGATCTGGCTCTGAAATATTCATCATCCATTTGAGAAAACTTTGCTACCAGTCTGTCGCCCGTGACAGCCACGGCATATTCTGCATTGGCTTTCTCGGAATTGATAATATCGACCACCGAATCGTTAAAACCTGCATCCTCAAGAAGCATTGCATACACTTCAAAAATCATTGCTTTGGCTTCACTGATTTCTCTGGCCGCCTTATCACGAAGTGCGATGTATCTTTTTTTTGCAATTTCCTTTGCCTTGGAAAATCGCTCCGATTCCGCCGCGCAGTCATCAATCAACACCCGCTCTATATTGTTTCTGCGCTTCGAATAATATCGTATTTTACCGATTACTATTCCTTCGCATATTGATTTACCGGAAAAAAATTCCATTTAAGTCCCCTATCTGTTAAGAAGCTCCAACACCTCATCTTTTGTTGCCAGATTATCGGAAAATGCACCGGCGCCGACAGAATTTTTCACCTCATTACGGCTCCTCATCGAGACCGTATGCCAATACCGCACTTCCCCTTCGCATATATTTTACTTCCTTCACTGCTTCGGGTACCAAATACGGCTCATCTCCGATATAAATTCTTACTCCCGGATAAACCGTTCCGGTTATACGAACCACGGAATTAATATCGTTCTCTTTGATTCGTTCATTCAATACATCCAGCTGCTCCTGATACACCTTACGATCGGATGCCAATACTATCTTGGCACGCATTATCTGCATCTTTGTATCAGCGAGCTTTTGCTCATCCTCCGGACGAACATTTTGTGTCATATTTTCAAGATGACTGTTAAGCTCCGCCATCTGCATATCGATCTTGCCAATCTTAAGCGTTAAATCCCTAGCCTTACTGTATTCCGTTCTTTCCAGACCGGCTCTGATTAAAGTAGGAGTACCTATTTCTGTACCGGCTTCCTTGACTACTACTCCGGTCATACCGTACACCTCACTGCCTACCACTACACCCATTTTGGATGTAACCAATACCTGATTCGTAGCCTTTACCCTGGCATTGAGAATACTGTCGGCATAAATATTGCCACCGGCAAATATGTAGCATCTTTCAACAAACTTGCATGCCACATCTCCGTCAGCCACTATTTCACAATTATCACGTCCCTGAATACCCTTTTCGATAGTGATATTCTCTCCGGCACTGATTCTGCAGGCTCCCACATGACCATGAATATACACACTGCCCTTCGCATGCAGCTCCATTCCGCTGCGCACATCTCCCATTACTTCAACATCACCGTCAAACTTGATATGACCTACTTCGATGTCCAAATCAGAGCTTACCCGATAAAGCTTTTCTATGGATATGTGAGTACCTTCCATCACTATGTGACCACTGTACTCAGCATAATAATTTATCTTGTCCTCATCAGTTCTGATGCCACGTCCTCTCAGAGGAAGTGCCTCCTTGCCACGTCCCAGCTGACTGAGAAAATTGCCAAAAACATCACATCCGTCTTCTCCCTCTGTCGGAGGCTTGTAGACAGCCAGCAATTCTCCTTCTGCCACGGTTGCCAGAGTAAGAGAATTCAAATAATCGACAGTTCCGTTTTCATTGACGAGAGGCTTCTTTTTGATATCCTGCATATCCTTGCAGAATTCGTAATACCCGTCCTTACCCTTGGTCGGTGCCTTTCCCTGCGCCACGCATACATACTGCCCATAGGTAATATGATTCGCAATGGAATAAATATCCACATCACTCAATCCGTAGACTATTTTTTGCGCAGCAAGAAAATCACGCACACATTCCTCTGTGATTTCCATCTCCTCATCCCCTATGGGCGCATGGATACACATAAGTGCGTGCATTGACTCATTATCAACCTTTAGTGAACACCAATCGTTTTCGATATTCATAGGCTATACCTCAAAAAATAGACACCGTTTGCTTCAAGAACTTATGATTTATCACTATATATATCGTCAAAAAACTGCTGTTAATTCATCCCTATACAGAACTTAATTACTTACCCTCTCTGTACGGCGCGTACTACCATCTTGGTAGCAACATTATGTCTGATAATATGTACGGTCGGTGCTCCGTCAATATAGTCGGGAATAGCATTCTTAATCTTTTCGCATACACCATCTCCGTCAAAATCCACATTTACACCAACCGGTAGATTTACGTTAACCTTACCAAGCACAGATATCAAATCAAGATATACATCATCATTGACAGGTACCTCTGTAAAATTAATATCCATAATGCCTGTCATACAGGTAAGATAAGCCTTCTGAATATCCCCGCTAAGGTTAACCACACCCTTATTCATAGTAAAAGAATGCATTGCCTTGTACTGACAGTCATTCTCCTTCATCTTCTTCATATTGCGTGCGTACACTGCTGCCGTTCCTGCAATATTAGCCAGTACAAATCCGCCAACAACTGCAAAAAAAGTAAGAAGTCCCGAGCCGCTCTTTTTTTTCTTATTACAGCTGCAGCAATAATCGAGTTCATCGTATTTACACATGTTAATTTATCTCCTTCGTTCTTTGTTTCTTTATGCGATTATTTATGCCGGTTTATTAATTATGAAATTTATTTCTGCGTGAAATCTATTTCTTTATGCTATTTTTTGTTGTTTATTCTGTATCAAATACATTGTTCACTGTTCGAACTTATATCCGTTGGCTGTCAACATTTCCCGAGTCTTTCCTCCGGGCTCGTACGAAATTGACATCGGCTCGAATAGATTTTTACGATTCATCGCATCAAACACCTGCTGAAGCAGGAACTCCCTGTCCATCTTGCTTCCCCTGATTGTATGCTCATTTTGAACAGTCTTCTCGAATTCCTTCAGACTGCTCACGGGATACTTAAGGTTCCTGCACTGCTTCTCAATAACAGGTATAAAATCATTTCTCTTTTTGTGTATCAGCATCTCACCAAAGCTGACGCTCTGTATATATACAAGCGGTAATACGGGCATGTACGGATCATTGGTAAAAAGCACCCACAATACGAATTTGTCAGTCGCTTTTTTTCTGATGGTAAAATCTATGTCGTAGGAATAAACCGCCGCGAACACATCATCCGCATCCACTATGGTACCATCAAAATCCACCGGTGCAAATATGCCCTCTGCGTAGCACATTCCGAGAAGATTCGCAATCTGCTTGTCTTCCGAAGCTGCATACTTTTTCAGAATACTGTCTCTATGGTCCGCAATGCTCCTAAGCACGAGCTTGGTATAGTTACTGTCAAATACTCGCTTTTTATATTTGCTGTAGCCCATCATCTGTGCTTCGAGCTGTGCATCTGTAATATCCATAATGAATTACTCCTATTAAAACAAAACAGAACAGCCGAAAATCGACTATTCTGTTTTCTATACATCTCTATATTCTATTTTATTCTTTCATGGATATGATGACAACTGTTTCTGCAGATTAATATTCTGCCGTCAAAACAGTCCTTCACAAATTTGTTCCGCTCAAAATCAGACTACTCCTCCACCAACAGGTTGATGGGCTCAATATCCTTAATCTTTCTTGCATTGATGTAAGTAAACAAAAATGCAAGTATTGTCATAGCCACACCAATGATAATCACACCGGGAATAGGAATGTTGAAGGTACACTTCATCAATCCAAACATAACCATTATATTCGACATATACGGGTTAGCTCCAAAATATGATACGAACGAGAACACAATCACCGATAAAATAATTGCCGGCATAAAGCTGAGTGCTGTCTGCAGCATAAGGCTTCTGCTGGTATATCCGAGTGCCTTGTAGATGCCGTAGTCTCTTCTCTTGCTGTATATCAAAGCCTTAATAAGCAGATAAAGAACCAGCATAATAATTGCCGCCGAAATTACACTTATCATTATAAGCATCAGAGAAGCTATTCCCTTGAAGGTAGTCATATTTGCATCGAGTATTTCATCGAAATTCATAGTGGAAATAACATGTGATCCGTGCTCATCTGAAAAAGTATTGAGTATATTGTTTACCT
>JAKSRV010000082.1 GCA_024403435.1 Lachnospiraceae bacterium | reverse complement strand
CGATATTCATTATAATCTACTACCTGCTGTGGCTGGCTGTGGTCATATACCCATATAACAAAAACAAAATTTCGGCGCTCCTTATGAGGCTAAAACTCCCAGTATCCGCAGGTGCCAAGTATATTTACGCAGCGATAACACTTGTTATTTTTATTATTGTCATAATCGGTTTTAACCATTGTTCCCTTCCCCAAAACAGTATAATCTTTCTCAATGTAGGGCAGGGCGACTGCATTTTAGCCTATACCGACAGCCGTGAAGTCATTCTTATCGACGGTGGTTCCAGCAGCCGGACCAATGTCGGACAATATGTGATCAAAAGTACCCTAAAATACTACGGTCTCTCACATATATCAGCCATATACGTATCTCACTACGACAACGATCACATTAACGGTATTATCGAACTGCTGGACAACAATAACCGTTGGAATATCAAAATTGACGCGCTCTATCTCCCCGAATACCTTAATTGCTCCGATTCGGAGGATGTACTGCTTACACATATTCCCTCCGATGTATCAACCCACAAAATATCAGCAGGCTTCGAGACGGCTTACGGCTCTGTACTCCTAACTTGCCTGCACCCACGCATGGACTTTTATGCCCCGGATACAAATTCTGCCTCTATGTGTCTGCTGGCCAATATATCCGGAACAAAGCTATTATTGTGCGGCGACATAGCTGATTCCAGCGAAGAACTACTCATCGATGCAATTTTACCGTATTTTCCCATTGATATGCTCAAAGTTTCGCATCACGGTTCTAAATATTCCACCACAGATGATTTTCTATCTGCCGCCAAGCCTACAGTTGCCTTTATATCCGCCGGTCCGAATAACCGCTACGGCCATCCTCACATCGAAACCCTTGAACGACTCAGAATGCATAATTGTATTTACTATTCCACCATCGACTACGGAGCACTCTCAGTCACCGTAAGGAAATCTCATATAACAATAAAAGGCTACCGACCATAAGGTCGATAGCCTTGATATCACAATAGAACCACTGTGAAGTAATAATTAATCCGGGAATAGAAATCAATTATAATTCGGAAATTATAACAATGAAATCAACAATGTCTCCACACCCAGTACATCGCTGATACGTCCCGTCTTGATATCCTCGTCTGTCTGTACGCAATGTTGCAGCATTTTCTTAAGTTCCGCAGCTGAATAACGCGAAGCCTGTGACATATATTTTCCGATGAAGTAGCTTCTGATAGCCATCTTCTGCGCTATAATGTCCTTCTGCTCTCCGTCATCTCTCAGCAGCCTAATTTGCAGCAACTGATTATACTGCTTCTCCAGCAACGAAAGAAGCTTAATGGGCGGCACTTTTAGTGCAAGCAAATCGTAATAAAGCTCCATCGTCTTGTCAGCATTTTTATCCGCAATGGCATCCAACATATCAAATATGCGGTCCTCGATGTTTTCACTGCAGATAGTATCTACATCCTCATCGGTAATAACATCCTTATCCAGGCAATATGTAACCAATTTTTCCAGCTCACTGCGAAGCATAGCCATATCGGTACCGGTTTTGTCTAAGATTCTGTTAGCCGTACCGACGCTTATCATCTTACCTTCTCTTTTCAGGAAGGAACCGATTACACCCTGGAGCGATTCTCTAGTTTGGTAATCAATCTGCGCCACCGTTCCGTGCTGAGCCACCGCCTTGTACAGCTTACTGCGCTCATCCACTTCACTCTCGCAGAAAATGAACACCGCTGTCTCACATGGATTCTCCAAATACTCCGCAAGCTGTTCTCCTCCGGACTTGAACAATCCGGTATCTCTGAGAACCATCACGCGCTTATCTGCAAACAAAGGCATAGTTTCAGCCTGATCGATTATCTGTCCAACAACGATATTTTTTCCGTCATAAAAATGAGAATTCATTCCGTCCTTCTCACCACCGAAACGTTCAAATATCATATCACAATACTGCTTGCGCAGATATCTCTCCTCGCCATACAAGAGCACAATATTCTTGAGACTTCCGGTTCGAAGCTGCATTTTCAATTGTTCAAATGACTGCTGCGCATCCTTTTGCTTCATTAATTGCTTTCCTCATCAACCGTACTCTCAAGCACAGTCATAATCTCGGTATTTCTCTCATATGAAGAGGTAAATGTTGTAGGTATTTCTCCGTTTACCAATATCTGCACCTTTTTTACAGTACTTAATTCCGTAAGTGAGTTCACTATCGAATAAACCGAGTTCTCTATCGGAACATTTCCGACCGTAGTCAAAAACGCCGAATCAAGATTGACGTAACACACTCCATCACTGGTACTTACACTTAAAATATTGGTCTCGGGGTTAATTGTCGGGTACAGTCCGACAACCTTACCGCTTGGTCCCGCAATCAGTTCTTCTACAATAAATAACTCCAAAGGAATGTTTGTGGAATAGAACTTATCACGATATGCTCCTATCAGCATATCTCCCGCTTCATTTGCAAAATAAAGCTTAACAACAACTTCATCATAGGTATTGATTGCGTTACCGTCATTGTATATAAACGTATCCGCGTTCATCCATCCTACAGTCTGCCCTTTTACGTCCACCAGCGGCTCACCTTCCACGGTAAACACCACATATCTGACCGCACTGATCTGAACAATAGTCTTTACGATAGCTGCTCGAACCAATACTTCACTGGTTGTAGACAGCGAGTAGTAGCTCTGTGCAAAATCAATGGTTACTCTGTTGGCATCAAGCTTTACATAGTTTATTGATATTCCCATGGAAAGCGGTGCTTTGTATTCGAGCTTTTCCGGCGTACGACCGAGATAATTAATCATTTCATTGATTATCTCATCGTTGGTTTCACCGGTTATCTCAAAATAATGCGCTTCTATTCCGGTCTCGCCTATATTGACGTAGTAGATGGGAGTACCATCCTCCACCGCTTCCTTACTGCATCCCAGCACAGAAAAAGCAAGTGCCATAACCAAAAGCAGCACAGTCAAAATATTAAGTTTCTTGCCTAAGCGTAAGCTCTTCATATGGTCTCCGTCTTTACTTTTCTGCAGCATTTCTCACATAAGTGAGAGGAATCTTGATTGTAAATGTCGATCCTACATCCGGTTCACTGGTAACCGTCACGGATCCGCGGTGCAGCAATATAGCATTTCTAGTGATGGCAAGACCAAGTCCGGTACCGCCGATTTCGCGGGAATGCGACTTATCCACACGATAAAATCGCTCATAGATGTGAGGGAGCGATTCCTCGGGAATACCGATTCCGGAGTCTTCAACCGATATAGTGAAAAACTGGTGGTCCGCATCGATCGATACGTGAACCCATCCGTGCTCTTTGTTGTATTTGATTGCGTTCTCGACAAGATTGGTAATAACCAAAGAAATCTTAACCTCATCGATATCCGCAACAACCTCGCGGCTCTCATTCAGAACCACCTCAATATCTTTTTTACGGGCAATCGGTCTGAGTCTTTTCAGAATCATTTCCGTAAGTTCGTTGATATTTACTGTAGTAATATTCATATCCTGCTTGGTGCGGTCCATCTTAACAATTGCAAGCAGGTCTGTAATAATTCTGTTCTCACGATCGATTTCCGACGCAATATCATCCATAAATTCACGGTATATCTCCGCCGGTACATCCGGTTGTGCAATCAATGAATCCGCCAACACCTTGATTGATGTCATCGGAGTCTTAAGCTCATGTGAGACATTTGCCACAAATTCCTCTCTGGAATCATCCAAAACCTTCATTCGCGCCAGCACCTGATTGAACGCATCCGAAATCTTGGCAGTTTCACTGTATGTTCTCACAGAAATAGGATCATTACTGTAACCGGCCTTGACCTCCGCAATGGCATTGGTAATTTTTTGGAAAGGTCTGGTAAGCATCCCTGATACAAAGAAAGCAAAGATGATAACCAGGATAACAGTAAGAATCTCGATGGCAATCGCTATATTGTTAAGCGCCGTCATCGTAGACTTGATTGCAGAATTTGAAATACTGGTAAGCATCACTCCCTGAATGGTGCTGTTACCGTCATCGGTAGTATCAACAATAGGCGTGGTCATCTCTATGTAACCGTGTTCCGCATCATAAAGATAGGTATTTGTGCCCTTGAAGCACGAAATAACCTCATCGGATATCATAGTACGACCTTCACTGATACTGTAGGTATCAAGCGCGACCTTGAAATTGGGCTCAATTATCATCACACGGCCTTCATAAAGGTTTGCAAGCATATCAAGCTCCGCCTCAATGATTTCGTGCGATTCCTTTTTGTTCGGACTGTACGCATTGTAATCCGAAAGGAAATCATTAGCTACGAGATGGTTTGCAATAACCATCAGCTGGTTTCTGACAGACTGAGCGCGCAGTTCTACCGCCTCATCCTCATAAGTGTTCACGATAGAACTCTCCATGATGACGCTGGGCACTGTACCAATCAGCAACAATATTAAAAAAATACGGGCCCGCAGGCTTCGCATGCGGACCACGTCCCATATTTTTCCGAGTTTATCCTTCACGTTAATTTTCCTTGTTGAGGAAATAATATCCTACACCCCATTTAGTATGTACATAAAGAGGATTTCCCGAATCCTTCTCAATCTTCTCACGAAGTCTTCTGATGTGCACATCGACAGTTCTGACATCTCCGGGATAATCGGTTCCCCATACCAGATTCATCAGATTTTCTCTGGTATATACTCTGTCGGGATTACGCATCAAAATCTCAAGAACTTCAAATTCCTTGCTGGTAAGTGCAATCTCCTCATCTCCGATGAATGCACGTCTTCCGTCACAGTCAAGACTGATTTTGCCGCTGATCAGCACATTACGTCCGGTATCGGCCGCTGCAGCCTTCTTGGGCTCGACTCTTCTGAAGATTGCCTTGATTCTGGCCTTAACCTCCAATATATTGAAAGGCTTGGTGATATAATCGTCAGCACCGTATTCAAGGCCAAGAATCTTGTCCATATCCTCGCCCTTGGCAGTAAGCATGATAATAGGCACATTGGAAAACTCTCTGATCTGCTGGCAAACCTCATATCCGTTGAACTTTGGAAGCATGAGATCCAGGAGAATAATGTCATAATCATTATTCTTGGCCATCTCAACGGCTTCCTCACCGTCATATGCACAATCTACCGACATATCTTCCTGCTCAAGGCTAAACTTTATTCCTTTTACAATAAGCTTTTCGTCGTCTACTACCAAAACCTTCTTGGGCATAATAATCCTCACTTAATAAATAATGACCGGGTAAAATTTCTACTTCACGCAGATGTATGCCGACAACTTCTTGAATGAAGCCTCGCCGATACCGGACACCTTGGTGATATCCTCAATCTGCTCAAATGGTCCATAACTGTTTCTGTATTCTATGATTGCATTGGCTCTTGTCTCCCCGATGCCAGGAATTGTGCAAAGAGTTACAACATCCGCAGTATTGATATTAACAAGCCCCGTACCTGCCGATTCTGCTCCATTGCCAACCTGAGTCTGTTCTTCAAACACAGAATTCATATCCTCATCAACATATGGGATATACACCCTCTGTCCGTCGGCAAGCACTCCGGCAAGATTTACATATACCGTATTTGCACCGTCGTCAAAACCACCTGCCGCCTCCAAAGCATCTATTGCCCTGCTTCCTTCCGGCAACATTACCACACCCGGATTACACACTGCACCGCACACATAGATATAAATAAAGCTGTCATCACTCGTCTCGTTCAGCTCAATCATTCCGTCCGGCGTTGCATGTCCTTCAAATGTCTCGCCGCCTTCAAGAGTACCTACCGAATATGTCGGTGCATCTATTGACGCGACACTGTTCATCTCCGTCATGTTTTCAAAATCGGCAACAACCTGTCCATCGCCCGCACATGCCGTAAATCCAAGCATTGCGGTTAAGATAACAGTTGTTATTCCAGCTCGTGCAAATACATTTTCAGAAACTTTTATAGTATTAAATATATTCATATTCCCTCCTCTTATCAAAAGAGGGAATGCTGCTGCTATAAAAATAATATCGTAAGTATCACTTCATTACAAGAAGAAAAGGTTAACTGTTTTATCTAAATTTTCTACCTCTTCTTCTACATCTTCACCGCTCCAAATTCTCGAGAACAATGCTTCCAGCTCCATCCATATATTCTCAAGCTCTATTATCTTAGGTAGCGGTACGCTCTCGGAATACTCCTCATCAAAAACAGCCAATCCGCTGTACTTGGCATTGGCATGGATATTAGCCGAAGGTCTGCCGCTTCTTGCATACAACTCGTCAGCAAAATCATTTACCAGATATGCCGCAAATGCATTGGCCAATTCCTTCTTCTCCGAATATCCGTTAACCACAATTGCAGTTGTTGTAGACATACTGCGACTTGCTATTTCTTCATTTATATCCGGAAGCATGGCAAAATCATATTCAAAAGCAATTCTTCCATCTTCTTTTGCCTGTTCAAGTGTAGCCACCACATCTGCCGAAGCAATTGTGAAAAGCATTTTTCCGTCTATAAAATCCTGTACAACATCCTCGTAATCAACAGAATCAGCTTCAATATAGAAAAATTCATTCAAATACTGATAGTAATTGAGACAAATGCGTGAGCCCTCATTATTAAGCGAAATCTGAGACTTATCGTCACCACACTCACCGCCGAGATTCATCACATCTCCTACCATCCAGAAGTTGTAGAAAATATCGGAAACATCCCAGGTCATAACGCCCTCAGCTCCGTTGGTAGCATTGAAGGTGTTTGCTATGGTCAAAAGCTCGTTAAGTGTCTCCGGAAGTGCTGTTTCATACACTTCTGCAGTCTTGTTGGCAAGAACTGTCTCTTTCTCCTCATCAGACAGCTCAACATAAGGCACCAGCTCCGAATCAATTTCATAGTGATCGATTTCATCCTCGTCAAGTTCGGTCACCCAATCGGATTCATTGGCTTCCTCAAGTTCGGCATTTACATTTGCCAAATAGTCTGTAAGAACGTAATCCTCCGCCTCCTCGGTCAAAATCGCCAAAGCTTTTTCTCCCGCCCAGGTCTGAAGATAATCCTTGTTGTACACTAATGCACTGGTATTGTAATAAAGCGGATAACCCATTAATACACCATCATAAGTCACTGCATTAAGTGCCACCTGCGAGAAATTGGATGTATTACATACGCCTGCAGCATCTTTAATTTCTGTAGCCAGTCCTGTCAGTGCTGCCATTTCAAGCTCCGAAGTATCAAGCATATACACATCCGGCATCTGATCGTTGTATATCGAAGCCTGATTTACAGTCTCTATGTAGTTTTCTACAGTAATCAACATCGGAAATACATGAACATTATTCATCTCTCCGAAATCAACCGCTGCTTTGTTTATATAGTCAGAAAGCTCGGGGTCTGAGTACCAGAAATATATGGTATCGCTTCTCGAATACCATGCAGTTATTTCTTCCTCACCCTCCGGGCTTTTTATATCCATTCTGCCGGCGTACATCATTCCGATAGCCAGCAGAAGGACCAATATTACACTGATAAATCTCTTTTGCAAACTCATTTCAATTCCTTAGTTCACTTATACTCAATTCAGTCGCTCCGCGCAGCGACTCACAAAGCATGAATTAGTCGATGCACTTATCAAGGATAGCAACCATCTCATCGATGTCAGCCTTCTCAATAACAAGAGGCGGAACAAAACGAAGAATGTTGGCACCCGCATTGATAAGAATAAGTCCGTTCTCCAACGCTTTGTTGATAACAGGTGCTACAGGCTCCTCAAAAACAAGTCCCTGCATAAGTCCCGCACCGCGATGCTCCTTAATCTTTGAATGCTTAGCCATCAGTTCATCAAGCTTCTCCCAAAGATAAGGACCAACTTCCTGAACATGACCTGCTATATCATCGCGCTCAAAAATCTCAAGCACTTTATTAACCGCTGCGCAGGCAAGGGGATTTCCGCCATAGGTAGTTCCGTGATCACCGGCAACCAGTGAGTTCTGACCAACCTTCTCTGTCATCATAAATGCGCCAACAGGCACACCACATCCGAGAGCCTTTGCTGATGTCATAATGTCGGGCTTTACACCATACTTCTGCCATGCAAAATTGTAACCGGTACGTCCCATACCGCACTGAATCTCATCAAGAATAAGAAGGATATCCTTCTCATCGCAAAGAGCGCGAACCTTCTTGAGGAAATCTTCTGTTGCAGGGGTAAGTCCGCCTTCGCCCTGTACAGTCTCCATAATGATTGCACAAGTCTTGTCGGTAACCTGCGCGAGTACTGAATCAAAATCATTGTAATCGGCGAAACGGATATTTCCGATACCGGGCTCAAATGCCTCACGATAATGGGGATTTCCTGTTACAGAAAGGGCACCCATTGTACGTCCGTGGAATGAGTGATTCATAGCAATAATCTCATGATCGGCTGTGCCGTCCTTGAGAAAAGCATATTTACGAGCTGCCTTGATAGCACCTTCGATAGCTTCCGCACCTGAATTGGTGAAAAATACACGATCCATTCCCGAGAGTTTCTTGATACGCTTAGCTGCCTCAATGGCAGGTACGTTGTAATAATAATTAGAAGTATGAAGAAGCTTATCAATCTGTCCCTTCAGAGTATCATTGTATTCCTGATTGCCGTAACCGAGAGCAAATACTGCGATACCCGCTACAAAATCAAGATACTTTTTTCCCTCAAAATCATAAAGATAAACGCCTTCACCCTTATCAAGTACAATCTGATAACGATTATAGGTATGAAGCAATGCTTTCTCAGCATCCTCAATATAATTCTGCATTAACTGTCCCATAGCAATTCCTCTTATAAGTTTCATTAGTTTTCATGATTGCAGAAGCCGTCTCTCGGAACACCGAGTGCAAGATTGTCATCATCTGCAATAATAGCGGTTCCGATACCGTCCTTGGTAAAGATCTCAAGGAGCAGGCAGTGAAGAAGTCTTCCGTCAAGAATATGTACTCTGTTAACACCTGCACGGATAGCTGAAGTGCAGTTATTAAGCTTGGGAAGCATGCCGCCTCCGATGATTCCGCTGTTGATGAGCTCTTCTGCCTCGGTAGCAGTAATTCTTGAAATAAATGTTGACTTGTCGTTGATATCTCTGTAAAGGCCTTCGATATCTGTAAGGAATACAAGCTTATCGGCGCCTACAGCCTTAGCAATTGCACATGCAGCGTCATCAGCATTGATATTGTAGGTCTGGAACTTGTCATCAAGACCGATGGGTGCAACGATAGGAAGGAAATCATTATCAAGCAGATCATATAAAATCTTGCTGTCAACATCCTTGATATCTCCTACAAATCCGATATCCTGACCGTTTGAAAGCTTTTTGTCTACCTTGAGAAGTCCGCCGTCCTTACCACTGATACCTACAGCCTTTACACCGAGTTCCTGTACCATGGTTACGAGATTCTTGTTTACACGATTGAGTACCATCTCTGCAATCTCCATGGTCTCCTCATCGGTAACACGAAGTCCGTTTACGAACTGTGCTTCCTTACCAACCTTACTTACCCAACGGCTGATTTCCTTACCGCCGCCGTGAACAATGATGGGTTTGAAGCCTACAAGCTTAAGAAGAGTTACGTCCTTGATTACGTTCTTCTGAAGCTCGGGGTCAACCATTGCGCTTCCGCCGTACTTTACAACGATTATCTTACGGTTAAATCTCTGAATATAAGGCAGCGCCTCAATGAGGGTCTCCGCTTTCTTCATTACATCTGTCATATCCTGTGCCATTTTTTCATTCTCCTCTGAA
>JAKSRV010000081.1 GCA_024403435.1 Lachnospiraceae bacterium | reverse complement strand
GTAAGAGCCTTGATGCTAAGGCTGATCTTGTGATCTGCCTCGTTGAAGTCAACGATCTTAGCTGTTACTTCCTGGCCTGCAGTAAGAACATCGCCGGGCTTCTCAATGTGATCCTTAGAGATCTGTGAAACATGAAGAAGTGCATCAACGCCATTCTCAAGCTCGATGAAAGCACCGAAATCAGTCATACGTGCAACCTTACCGGTTACTACGTTGCCGATTGCGAACTTCTCAGCAGCATCCTTCCAAGGATTCTGATTCTCAAACTTAAGTGAAAGTGCAATCTTGCTTCCGTTGATTTCCTTAACAAGAACGGTAACCTTGTCACCAATCTTGAAGGTCTTCTTGGGATGCTCAACACGTCCCCAGCTCATCTCTGAAATGTGAAGGAGTCCGTCTGCTCCGCCAAGATCGATGAATGCGCCGAAATCGGTAACGTTCTTTACAGTACCTTCTACAACATCACCCTCGTGAATCTTGTCGAAAAGCTCCTTCTGAAGCTCAGCCTTCTTTGCAACAAGAAGCTGCTTTCTGTCACCGATGCAACGTCTCTTGCGAGGGTTGAACTCGATAACAACAAACTCAATCTCCTGATCCTTGTACTTAGAGAGATCTCTCTCATAAGAATCTGAAACAAGGCTTGCAGGGATAAAGATTCTGGTCTCGTCTACGATAACGGTAAGTCCGCCATCCTGAACCTGAGATACGGTAGCCTTGAGTACTTCCTTGTTGTTGAAAGCATCCTCAATCTTCTTGCTTCCGCGCTCCTGCTGAAGACGCTTATAGGTTACAAGAACCTGTCCGTCGCTATCGCTAACCTTAAGAACCTTAACTTCAAGAGTATCTCCAACCTTTACAGCAGCAGTAAGGTCTACACTGTTATCGTTGGTATATTCATACTTAGTAAGAATACCGTCTGACTTGTAGCCGATATTGAGAATAATCTCTTCAGGCTTAACGTTGATAACTGTACCTTCTACTACCTCTCCTGTATGAATTGTTTTTAATGAACCTTCCAGCATTTGTTCAAAAGTAAGTTCCTCTGACATTATTTTGAACCTCCTCTATTATATTTTGTGGGGTGGAAGCCCCCGCAGTAATGCCCACCAATTTAGTAGTTTCGGGTAAGACCAGATGCAAGTCATCCAGTGTCTGAATGTAATAGGTGTTTTCGCAACGCTCCCTGCAGATTTCATACAATTTTCTTGTATTGGAACTGCCATTGCTACCGATTACTATCATAGCGTCAGCCTCCAAAGCAAGCTCTGCTGCTGACCGTTGTCTCTCCTCTGTCGCATTACAGATTGTATTCACAACGTAGATATTGTACTCTTTATTTGCAAATAAATCAACAATCTCTTTAAATTTCTTGATTTGAAATGTAGTTTGAGCCAATAAAACGTAATTTTCGCCCTTTTCAGGGACAAATTCCGCCGCTTCCTCATAGTTTTTGAAGACTTTTACAGGTCCCTTGCACCATCCGATGATTCCTTTGATTTCGGGATGTTCCGGGTCTCCTGCTATCAGGACCTTACGTCCTGCAGCCTCCTGCTCTATGGCTATATTGTGTATCTTTTTGACAAAAGGACAGGTAGCGTCGATTATTTCAAACCCTTTATCGGCCAGCTTACTGTATTCTCGCTCCGACACTCCGTGTGCTCTGACTACCACCAGCGAATTCTCTTCCGGAGTCATCTCGTCCAAAGCAGCCTCATCCTTTATCACACATACACCCTGTTTTTCCATATCCTTCACAACTTCCTCGTTATGAACGATAGGACCGTATGTATATATTTTCTTGTTTTTATCAATCTGCTCGTAGACTGTATCCACGGCACGCTTTACGCCAAAGCAAAAGCCGGCATATTTAGCCATTCTGACTTCCATTTTTATCCTCAAGCCTTCTCATCACAAAGTTCACTGATTCTGGCAATAACCTGATCGATATTCATATCCGATGAATCAACAAGCACTGCATCTTCAGCCTGCTTCAAAGGAGCAATTTCACGATGACTGTCCTGATAATCGCGCTGTTCTATGTCTGCCTTGATTTTATCAAAATCGGGAGTCTCCTCCCCCTTAGCGGTGAGCTCGTCAAATCTTCTCTTTGCTCTAACATCGCTGCTTGCGGTCAAAAACACCTTGAGCTGAGCATTTGGAAGAACCACTGTACCGATATCTCTTCCGTCCATTATGCAATCATTGTTTGCAGCAAGATTTTTCTGTAGATTCAAAAGATGTGCTCTTACAGCAGGATTTGCAGAAGTTTTAGATGCCATGTTTCCTACTTCTTCGGTTCTCAAAAATGCATTAACATTCTCACCGTTGAGATAAACAACCTGCACTCCGTCCTCATACGCTATAGTGATATCTGCGCCCACACATACCTTCGCAACCGCTTCGGTATCGGCAGCATCAGTACCTGTTCTCAAAATATAAAGTGCCACAGCGCGATACATCGCACCTGTATCCACATAAATAAGTCCTCTGTTTTTTGCAACCGCCTTTGCTATAGTACTCTTACCTGCACCTGCAGGTCCGTCTATTGCCACATTAAATGCCATCTTTGTATCTCCTTTATGATTATTCAATATAATTACCGGCAGCATATCCGGTAGACCAAGCGATTTGCAGATTAAATCCTCCTGTCACCGCATCCAAATCCAATACTTCTCCGGCAAAATATAGACCTCTTACAATCTTGGATTCCATTGTGCCGGGATCTATATCTTTTACCGACACACCGCCTCTTGTAATAATCGCCTCTGCCACTCCGCGTGTGCCCGTTATATTGAGTTCTATATGCTTAAGAAGTGCCGCAAAATCAGTTCTTTCCTGTTTGGTAACATCATGTATTTTCTTATCGGCAGGAATTCCCGACAGCTCTACCATTACAGGTATCATCTTCGAGGGCAATAATCCTGCCAGAGCATTTATAAACTGCTTGTTTACATTTGCCTCAAATTCCCTCACCAGTCTCTTGTCCAGCTGTTCAAGCGTAAGAGCCGGCTTTAAGTCTATAATAACCTTACAATCAGGGTACTTTTTGTCATCGTAAAAACAGCTTGCCGTAAGCACCAGCGGACCGCTTATTCCGAAATGTGTAAAAAGCATCTCACCGAAACCGTCATACAGCTTTTTCTTACCGCTTACAAGCGTCAGATTAACGTTCTTAAGCGACAGTCCCATCAAATCCTTTACCCACTTTTCAGCGGTTTCAAAAGGCACCAGCGAAGGGGCCAAATCAGTAACATTATGTCCGCCGGCCTTGGCAAATTTATAGCCGTCTCCTGTTGAGCCTGTAAGCGGATAAGTAAATCCTCCGGTACATACAATTACCGCATCACCCATAATCTTTTTACCATCGGAAAGCTTAATTCCTTTTGCTTCTCCGTCTTCAATGATCAATGATGCCACCTCAGACTTAAGATGCACGGACACATGGTATTTTTGCAATAACTTATCAAGTGCTTTGATTACGTCCGAAGAATGATCCGATTCGGGGAATACCCTGTCGCCTCTCTCGGTTTTAAGTTTGCAGCCTGCTTCCTCAAGCATTTCGCAAACCTGCATATTATCAAAGCCGTAAAACGCACTGTACAAAAACTTTCTGTTTCTGACAACATTGTTAAGAAGAGTCTCAACATCCGCCGCATTGGTTACATTGCAGCGACCTTTACCTGTTATAAAGAGCTTCTTACCAAGCTTTTCATTTTTCTCATAGAGTTCTACGGAGTTACCGTTTTTACCTGCAGCAATCGCCGCCATCATTCCGGCAGCGCCTCCGCCTATTACTATTACTTTACTCATTTTTCATCTCATCCTTCGTAGGATAATTGTAACTGTCAAGCATTGCCTTTATCTCGCCGATATTGTTGCCTACCTCTTCCATTCGTCTGACGCACACAGATACAGCCAGGGCATTCATAAGACTCATAGGTGCAACCATCGAAGACACCACCGACACGGAATCGCTCTTGGCATACAGCGCACAGTTAGAATACATATTAACTGGCGACTTTTCGTCATCGGTCACCGAGATAACGTTCGCACCTCTGTCACAGGCTATTTCCATAGCCTTTATCGTTTTGTCCGAATACTCAGGGAAGCTGATTCCCATCAGGCAGTCATTCTCGCCGATATCCAACAGCAGTTCTACTATCTCTTCTGCGGAATCGTTAAAGATAAGCACAACATGCTTGCGAGCCATCTTCAGATAATGACATAAAATAGTCGCCAAAATCTTACTTCCGCGAAGTCCGACAACATACACGTGCTCTGCATCCAAAAGCATATCTATGGCTTTTTCAAACTCCGAGGGATTGATGTTTTCAACAGTTTTTTGAATATTCATGATATCTGCGGTCATTACTCTTCTGATCATCTCAGCCTGAGAGTTTTGACCATACTGTTCGTCCAGCTTTTTTACACCGGACAATCTGTTTCTGAGAGCATCTCCCAGGGCTTTTTGATATTCCGGATAACCGGCATATCCTATGGCAACAGCAAATCGCACCACAGTTGATTCACTGGCTCCGATTCTCTTGCCTATTTTGGCCGCTGTATCAAATGCAGCCTCATCGTAGTGCTCCAATACATACTGCGCAATACGTCTGTGGCTTTTACTCATATGAGGCATCTTTTCGCGTATTGTAAAAAGAATATCATTTTCCATCTCAGTCCCCACGCTGTATATCAGCTCTTTTTAAATGCCTCATATGACCTTTCAAGAAGCATCACTGTCTCCTCGTCATCCAGATCATAATCCCCTGTCAGAGTCATGCACGCTGAACCATGTACAAAAATCCACATTCTCATAAACATTTCTGCAGGTTCAGAGCAACCCATCGATCTTGATTTATTAATCTCGGCGCTGACCTTACCGTCTTTGCCGTTGATAATCTCATACATATTTTTGCCTTCGGGAATACCGTTCACAAACAAAAGCTTAAAATAATTCTTCTCTTCGCGTGCAAATGATATGTAGGCAAGTCCTAAATTAACAAAAGGGATATCACTTACCTTCTTTACAGTATCTATGTATTCCTGAAAATAGCGAACTGCTCTGAAATAAACTGCGCTCTGCAATTCGCTCATATTCTTGAACACGCGAAACACCGGCTGGGTTGAACATCCCACAGCATTGGCTACTCTTCTGGCAGTAATGCTCTCAAAGCCTTCGGTCTTAACCATATCAAATGCCGTATCAAGTATCATCTGAATTGTAACAGTTTCTTTTCTTGCCATATTATTCCTCGCTGTATGCTTCCAACAAAATTATAAATCTTAATCGCATACGCCCATGTTTATATTTATACTGTTCATCTTACACCCTTTGCAGCTTCATTATAGTCATAAAGAGCGCGGGAAATTTCCGAAAGTGTATAAACATTTTCCGAAAGTGCCAACTGAATATAGCTGTAAGCACTTAAATTTGTAAATGTGTAGCCATAAAATGTATATTTCTTACCTATGCCAAGCTCACCTATATTGAGCGGAATAGTCTCACAAACAATTTTCGAACCTGTCATGAAGGTCAACTTCAATTCTACCTTGTCTTTAAGCACAAGACTCATTCCAACATAAGTATAGCTTGAGTTTGTTCCGGAAATCGTACATTTATAATTCCTGAACATATCTGCACTCAGAGTTGTCAGCGACTTATCCTGAGTGGCAAGTAATCCGTTTACAGGATATTCCGTATTATAGCCAAAGTAATTCTGGGCAGCAGTTCCGTAATTAAGCATTGCTTTCACAAGAGGAATATAGCCCTCAAAGTCCTCCGGATTTCTAAGCATATACTCTGCATAATCCTTAACACTGCACCAGTATTTTTCACCGGTGTAATCTCCTGCTTTGAATACCGCTTCCATCACGTCGCCCATCTCTGTTGCAAGAACCGGGCATGTAAACTTATAGAGCATTTTTCCATCTACAAATATTCTTTCTGCCTCAGATACCGGAACAACTATTTTTCTGCCATTTAAGGTAAATGTCATATTTGCGTCGGCAGCACTTGCGATATCATCACTAATTTCAGCAAGCAGATTCATCGCAATATGGTCGGATAAGGTCAAACTCTGCATTATAACATTATACTTAGGAGCACTAATGTCTGTTCCTGCGCCTGTACCTGTGGATTTCCACTCGGATATTGATACTACAGACGGAGTCCACGAAGGACGTGTTTCTCCCTCTTTAAGCGGAATGCATGCCACCGAAATTGTAGTATCCTTAATATTTGTAAAATGAATGGCGAGCTTATGATAACCCTTATTTTCATTTGCTCCAGGTACCCTGGTAGAAGTATCAAGCGCCTTCGGATCCATCACCGTAAATATGCCTCCCTGACTCAGGAGTCCAACCCACAAGTAATTTTTTTCTTCTACATCTCTGTTATCAACTTTTTTATTCACGGTTACTGTTATGATAGCACTTCTACCATCTGCAGCGACTGAAATTTCACCACCTGTATGTGCAAACCAGTATAACTCTCCTGCGGAATTGAGCGATATTTCATCCTGAACAATTACACATTCCTTATCCTTAATCATTTTAAGACCGCGAATTACACTTTTGGCATTACTGTCAGCATAGGCAGCCGTTAAATCCGTAACTGCATAGGCTTCATTGCCGCCACTGAATTGGGTCACGGTACATGTCACATTATTTTTTTGCTGAAGCCCGGTTCCCGGATTTATTACGAGTGTATTGTGACCTTCAGTCTGTATTCGATAAGAGAATTCTCGTTTGCTAAGATTATAATCTTCGTTTCCTAAATCGGTAAAAAATCTCGCTCCGTTTGCCTCTATATAAAACGAGCCCAAATCATAATGACCATGAAATGTATAATCATTTTCTCCGGTATGAAGCGCTGTAATCATACCGCTTTTATCCCATGTATTTCTAAAGCTTGCATTATGCGAACCCACAAATCCCCAATCGGTCGGATAATCGTTCGCACTCATACCATTTTGTTTGCTCTCGTCAATCCACAAAACATCAAGATAATTAAAACCATGGCTGTCACTGCCGGTTTCCTTTATAACCTCGAGTCGTGCCACGGCCAATTCCGGCTTGTTTAAGTACTCTGCAAGCCATAAAGAAGACGCCCAAGCAGTGTTTTCATTCGGTCGATCATCGCCAAAACTAAATGAAGTATGATTATTGGAACTCATGTAACGAATAAATTCAGCTGTTTTGTTGAGCCTGTCATGCTCAACAAGGCCGTAGTCGGTTCCTGTTGCGCAAATTAATGCCGAAGCCTGTAATCCAAGATAATATGTGGCATAATCACAATAACCCAAGCCCTCGACATAAGTACCGTCCGTGCTTCTGTATCCCTGTCTAAAACAGGTATATGCTCTCTTGAAACCATATGTCAGCACCTGTGACGCAATTTCTTTTGAGTCTGCTTCATCACCGATAGCAAGCGCAGCCAGATTCGTACCTCCGGTACACACAAACTGCCAGTTATCACCTTTAACACTTGTGAGCCAATTATATGTTCGATAATCACCGGAATTGTTATAATCTCTCAGGACCTGTTTTAGTCCTTTTTCAATCATGTTTTTACGCAGTTTTTCTTTTTGTGATTCGTCCAACCAGTCATAAAGCCAATCATAGCCGTATGCAAAGGCAGTACACATTTCTGCAGGGTCTAAGAAATGCTGAGGATTCCAATCCTTGAAACCACAAGCATTTTCGAGTTCCATATAAGCCCTCTCAGCGTATTTTTCATCACCGAAAATCCGGTAAGCCATTGCCAGCACAGCAACGCGACGTTGAATTCTTTTTGAAACCTCAACAAGGCTGTAGCCGCCGGAAAGCACATAGGTTTCGACTTTATTATCACATTCATTATCCGCTTCATTGCGAATAGCATTTATAAGTGTTCCTGTTACTGATTTTTCATTTACATGCTTCTTAAGATTGTCAAACTTATCTTTAGTCATGACAATTCTCGGATGAGCATTAATCTCTTTTCGATTAATCCTGCCAATCATGTCATCAATAACATGCTCACCATCAATAAAGCTTCCGTAAGCTCCCGCTTGTGTCAGACTCGTATCAGTATCATAGATAAGTTCATTTATAATCTCATCAATGGATTCATCTGCTATTTCGTCAGCATAAGCAGAAATCGGGACCATTCCAACCAGCAATGCAACCACCAGTAAAACGCTTATCAAGCCCTTTTTCATATTTGCCCCCACATACACCCAATATGATAAACCTACTCCGGTTTATAACTACATAAGTAGTATACAGTTTTTAATTATGCTTTTTCAAGGACAAGATTTTATAATAATTTAATAATTAAAAAAGAGCCGGCATCCGAAAATGCCGACTCCTCAGAAAATTCATTTTATTTGATTATACAGGGTATGCACCATTCTTGGTATCAGCGATGGTCTCGTCAACCTTCTCCTGCTGAGCCTGACGATACTTGAAGAAGTCGGTAGCAACCTGAGGGAACAATGCATATGAAAGTACGTCCTCATCCTGCTGCTTGTATTCCTTCATCTCGCTCTCGAGCTTATCCATCTCGTTCTCAAGATTGTCTGCAAAACGTCCGGTAAGTCTCTTCTCACCGGGAATAACCTTATCGATTACTTCCTGGTTCATAGGCTTAACGGTCTGACCGTACTCACCACGGAGAACAGCCTTGGTCTCCTTGGTAGCCATCTTGTATCTCTCACCCATAAGTACATTGAATACAGCCTGTGTACCAACGATCTGTGATGAAGGAGTAACAAGAGGGGGCTCACCGAGATCCTTACGTACGCGAGGAATCTCCTCGAGCACTTCACGATACTTATCTTCTGCGTTCTGCTCCTTGAGCTGGCTAACCATGTTAGAAAGCATTCCGCCGGGTACCTGATAAAGAAGGGTCTTGATGTTAACTCCGAGAACCTTGGGAGAAAGGAGTCCTGACTTGAGGCACTCATCTCTGTAGGGAGCGAAGTAGTCAGCGATCTCTGCAAGAAGATCCTGATCAAATCCGGTATCATAAGGAGTATCCTTAAAGGTCTCAACCATAACTTCGGTAGCAGGCTGTGAAGTACCCATAGCGAAAGGAGACATTGCGGTATCGATTACATCAACACCTGCCTCAACTGCCTTGAGGTAAGTCATTGCAGCAACACCTGAAGTGTAGTGAGTGTGGAGCTGGATAGGAAGCTTGGTGTTCTCCTTCATTGCCTTTACAAGCTCAGTAGCCTTGTAAGGAACAAGAAGACCTGCCATGTCCTTGATACAGATAGAATCTGCACCCATCTCCTCAATCTGCTTAGCCATGTTTGCCCAATACTCAAGAGTATAAGCATCACCAAGGGTATATGACAATGCAACCTGTGCATGTCCTCTGCCTTCCTGCTTCTTAACCTTATTGGTAGCATTTACTGCTTCCTGAAGGTTAGGCATATAGTTAAGGCAGTCAAAAATTCTGATGATATCAATTCCGTTTGCAACTGACTTTTCAACGAAAGCGTCTACTACGTCATCTGCATAAGGACGGTAACCAAGGATGTTCTGTCCACGGAAAAGCATCTGAAGCTGAGTGTTCTTGAATCCGTCACGGAGCTTACGAAGTCTCTCCCACGGATCTTCCTTAAGGAATCTGAGTGAAGCATCGAAAGTAGCTCCGCCCCAGCACTCAACACTGTGATATCCAACCTTATCCATCTTCTCAACGATGGGAAGCATGAACTCGGTAGGCATTCTTGTAGCGATAAGAGACTGATGTGCATCACGAAGGATAGTCTCTGTTATCTTAATGGGTTTCTTTTCAATATCTGCCATTATCGTAATCCTTTC
>JAKSRV010000080.1 GCA_024403435.1 Lachnospiraceae bacterium | reverse complement strand
CCTCAGCCTGTGCAGCAGAGAGCACCGCAGCCCGCAGCACAGCCTGCACCTCAGCCTGCGCAGCAGAGAGCACCGCAGCCCGCAGCGCAGCCTGCACCTCAGCCTGTGCAGCAGAGAGCACCACAGCCCGCAGCACAGCCCGCACAGCAGTCGGCTTTCCGTCCTATGCAGCAGCCGACAATGCCTCGTATGCCTCAGTATGAAGCTCCTGTTACGAGTGCTTTCGATGAGCCTGATTTTGATGAGTTTGACGAGCCCGGTGTATACGAGAGCCATGAGAAGCCCAAGAAGGTGCTTACTCCCGAAGAGGCTGAAAGAGCAGGACAGATTCAGGAACTTATCTTTAAGTTTGTAGCAAGAAGAAACGGTAAAGTGGATGTGAATGACATTCTCAGAACCGTGCCCAGAAATGTAGAGCCTTCAGAATTCCATGATGCGATTCATGTTCTCGAAGAAGAGGGTAAACTTGTTAAGGATGCAGAAGGTAATTTTACGGCAGTAAAATAGAAAATTGATTATTACGTGAGCGAAGGGGCTGTTTAAGCAGCCCCTTTTTGGAATTTTCTTGGAAAAAAGTATTAGGGAGGATGAATGACATGCTGAAAAAAGGATATCAAGTCAGTATATTCATGGCATTGTGCATTCTGATTAATTATGGTTTGAAGGCATTGACGGCGCGACTCAGCATACCAATTTGGCTGGATTCGGTCGGAACAGCCATGGCAGCTTATGCATTGGGCCCGATTTGCGGAGCTATTGCAGGAGCTGCGGTAAATATTGCATATGGATTTCAGGATAGCATATCGTTTTTATATGCAATTACCAATGCTGCGGTTGGAATAACTATAGGTATCTTCGCAAAACGCAAAATGATGGATAAAGTTTTTGATGTCGTTGCAACTTCGGTGGCGGTTACTGTTGTTGCAGCGGTTATTTCTACTACCATTAATTGTATATTTAACGGTGGCGCTACAGGAAACGAATGGGGGGACGGTATTTTGCACTTGCTTCAGGGCTGGAAAATTCCCTGGTATATGTCTGCTTTTGTTGCGGAGTTTTTCCTGGATTTCCTGGATAAGATAGTGACACTGTTTATTCTGTTTGCGATAGTAAGACTGCACAAAAATAGTGTTAAGGCAATATCTGTAATCGTTCCGATGTTAATCATCACAGCAACTGTATTTATGCTCCAACCCATAAATGCCGAGGCTAAAGAAGAAACTCCGGATTATTCGACCTATATTCAGACCGTATATAACAACACCAACGGATTAAGAAGCGGAGAAGCCAATGACATTGAGTCAGCGGATGACGGTGTTATTTGGATCGGAACTTACGCGGGACTGTACAGATACAGCGGTACAGAGTTCCAATATGTCAATTATTTCGATTCTGTTAAAAATGTAAACTGTCTGTATGTGGATGCAGAAGGAAGACTTTGGATAGGTACAAACGATGATGGATTGTCAACATGTATAGATGGAGAGATTGTCAACGTTTTTAACTTGAGTGACGGCCTTCCGTCCAATTCCGTTCGCAGTATTGTACAGCAGTCGACAGGCGACTATTATATCGGAACCAGCAGCGATCTTGTAGTAATCAGCATGGTCGGCGGAATGCATATCGTTCGCACGGTTCCGGAGGCCAATTATACTTATCGTCTTTGCTCTGATGACGATGGTAATGTAGTCGCTGTAACAGCGTCGGGAGAAGCATATTGGTTTGATGTCGACAATCGAATGACAGAAATTTTGGCTGATAACGGTCAAAAATATTCATGCTGTGCTTTTGATGAGTCCGGATTGCTGTATTTGGGCGGTTCAAACGGCAGAATATATGTATATCGTTTGGGCAACAACGGATATGAATTGATCAAAAGTATCAAGACCGGTACATTGGTAAATCTGAATTCAATTCGTCAGATTGAAAACGGAGAGATTTTTGTCTGCTCTGATGAAGGTATCGGATGGATTGATAAATACTATACTTTCCATGATATCAATACGGGCAGCTTTAGCAGCAGTATCGACAATATGACCATGGATTATCAGGGTAATCTATGGTTCAGCTCTTCTCGATTGGGAGTATTGAAACTCAGTGCTTCCTCATTTACCGAGATTTATGCTATTGCGAATTTGGAGCCTAAGGTTGTCAATGCTATCGTGGAATGGAATTCCAAGTTATATTTCGGAACCGACAGCGGCTTGGATGTTATTTATAAAAATACCAATCAGCATTACAGCGACTCTTTGGCCGATTATCTGGGTAATGCACGTATACGTTGTCTTTTTGTTGATTCGGAAAATCGTTTGTGGGTATGTGCCAACGGCTACGGTGTTTTGTGCGTTGACAGTGACGGCAATAGGATATTGTTTTCCGAGGAAAACGGTGCGCTTGGCAGCAAATTCAGAAATGTGTTGGAACTGAGTGACGGCACATTTGCAGTCGGAAGTGATTCGGGAATTACATTTATTCGCAATGATAAAGTAGTTGGAACTATAGGTGAGGACGATGGTCTGACCAACTCATTGATACTCTGCCTTCAGGAAACCGATGACGGCAAGCTGGTTGCCGGAACTGACGGAGGCGGTATTGCTGTCATAGATAATTATAAGCTGACACAAATGTTGACAAGGGATGACGGACTCGGTTCAGGTGTCATTCTGCGTTTTGTCAGAGATAAAGACAACGGCAATCTGTTCATTGTGACAAGTAACGGTATCTGCTATTGGGATATGGAAGCAGGTATTCGTGAGTTGAACAATTTCCCCTACAGCAACAATTATGACCTGTATGATACAGGTGAGGGATTCGTTTATACGACAGGAAGTGCGGGCATCTATATAATAGAAAAAGCAGATTTGCTCAGCGGTTCCGAACTTACATATGAAAATTTGAATTATCTTAACGGACTGCGCGATTCGTTTACCGCCAATGCGTGGAATTATATGGATTCCAACGGGGATTGGTATATTGCGGCAGGTTCCGGAGTGACAAAATTTGACAGTAAATCATATCACAACAGTTTGGCAACTTATCGTATGCATATAAGCACGGTAATGCTGGATGATACTATTCACTATCTGCACGGTGATACACAGATTATTATTCCGGTAGGAGTTACTACTTTACAGATATCACCCGAAATTATCAATTATTCGGCTACAGAGCCCTTTGTGTGCTATTACATGGAGGGACTTGAGGATGAAGAAAGAACCACCGTTTTGCAGAGTGAACTGGAGACGGTTCTGTATACCAATCTTGATGCGGGTACCTACAGATTCCATTTATTGATTTTGGACAGCGCTACGGGTAAGGCAACAGAGGAATCGGTTTACACGTTTATCAAAGAAGCGGATATTCAGGATTATTTCTGGTTCAAGGTATTTTTCTTTGCAGAGCTGATTTTGATCGTAGCCTGGTTCTCATGGTTTATAACTAAATCTGTAACGGCGAGAACTTTGGAATATCAGAGACGTGAAATTGCTCTTGCCAAGGAACAGGTCAGAATGGGAAACGAAACAATTCTGGCTATTGCGCGTGCGGTTGACGCCAAGGACAGCAATACCAGCCAGCATTCGCAGCGTGTTTCGGAATATTCGGTTATGATAGCCCAAAAGCTTGGCTATTCCGATGAACAACAGGAAAATCTTCGCAGAGCGGCCTTGCTGCATGATATCGGTAAAATAGGAATTCCGGATAAGGTTCTGAATAAACCGGATCGTCTGACGGATGAAGAATATGCCGTAATGAAATCGCATGTTACCAAGGGCGCGGAAATCCTGAAGGATTTTACGCTTATCAGTAATGTTAAGGATGGCGTATTGTACCATCATGAAAAATACGACGGCACGGGTTATGTTCAGGGACTCAAAGGAAAAGAGATTCCGGAGATGGGTAGAATTATCGGAATTGCAGATGCATTTGATGCTATGACTGCCAACCGTGTATACCGAAAGAAACTGGATTTTGATACTGTGATGAATGAACTTCGCAAGGGAAGCGGAAAGCAGTTTGATCCGGATATACTGGATGTATTTCTTGAACTTATTGAGAGCGGTGCAATCAACATAAATGATCTTTATACGAATGATGGAATGTCACAAGAGGAAAAAGAGGTCAAGTCATGAAAAATGAGACAAGAAGAAATGTCATAATTTCATTAATTACAGCCTTGGTTTTGATCTTTGTATTTTTTCTGAGAGATTATATGACATTGCAGGATAATGACAAGGTTTTGAAGGTTGGGTTTATTTATGTCGGAGACGGAGCTACGGCGTACACAAAGAATTTCATGGATGCGCAGGATGAACTCGAAGTGTTTTTCGGTGACAGAATAGAGTGCATAGCAAAGTACAACATTCCGGATGATAAGCCGGTAGATCAGTACGTTGATGAACTGATTAAGGCCGGATGTGATGTTATTTTTTCGACCAGCTACGGATATGGCGATGATGTGAAAAGAATCGCGGCAGAAAATCCCGAAGTACAGTTTTGTCAGGCGACTGCGTCAAATGCGAATGATGACCCCGTACTCAGCAATTATCATACATATATGGGACATATATACGAAGGCCGTTATTTGGCGGGAGTAGTCGCAGGAATGAAGCTGAGAGAGTTGATTGAAAATGGAACTATCACAGCAGATGAGGCTGTTGTAGGATATGTTGCCGCATTCCCTTACTCAGAGGTAATCTCAGGCTATACTGCATTTTTCATGGGTGTCAGAAGTCAGTGCGAATCAGCCACTATGAGAGTGAAATATACCAATACCTGGAATGATTTCGGCTTGGAGAAGGAATATGCCGAGGAACTCATAGAAGAGGGCTGTGTTATTATTTCACAGCATTCGGATACCAAAGGTCCTGCAATTGCTTGCGAGCAGGCAGCAGAATACAAAACAGTATATATTGTTTCTTACAACGCAAGTATGATTGATGTTGCACCGACTACCGCGCTTACAGGATGCCGTATCAATTGGTTCCCGTATGAAAAGCAGGTTGTTCAGGCATTACTTAAAGGTAAGAATATAGAAAAGTCCTTTAACGGAAAAGAGACTGTAAACGGTAACGATGTCGGTGCCGGATTTTCCGAAGGCTGGATTGAAATGCTGGATTTGAACAGTGTAACGGTAGCGCGAGGTACGGTAGCGAAGGTTGAAACATTGAAAAACAAGTTTATCAAAGAACGGGTTCCGGTATTTTATGGTGACTATGTTGGAGTGGATCCCTTCAATCCCGATGATACTATAGATCTTAGAACCGAGTATATTGAAAATACTAAGTATTCGGCTCCGATGTTCCATTATGTATTAAGCGACGTTATCACTGTTGACTAAACATATCAATACATCTATAATATTTGCGACTATGTTCATTAATAAGAAGTATTTCTTTTTACGTTTTTAGTTGCAAAAGGAAGGCTATTAAATGATTAAAAGTATGACCGGCTTCGGAAGAAGCGAGATTACTGTTCACGAGCGTAAGTTTTCAGTTGAACTTAAGAGTGTCAACCATCGTTATTTGGAAGTAAATATCAGAATGCCCAAGGCACTTAACTTCTTTGAATCTGCAATCAGACAGGAACTCAAGAAGTACATTGCCCGCGGTAAGGTTGATATGTTTATCACCTACGAGAATTTGGGCGAGACCAAGTCTACCGTTCGCTATAACCGCGAGCTGGCAGGCGAATATCTTAAGTATCTCAAGGAAATGTCGGACGATTTCGGACTTGAGAATGATATCAGAACATCTACACTTTCAAAATACCCCGATGTATTTGTTATGGAAGAAAGTGATGTTGATGAGGAAGAGCTTTGGAAGGATCTCCAGAGTGCAATCGATCAGGCATGCGAAGCATTTGTAAAGACCAGAAACATCGAAGGTGAGCATCTCAGAGACGATCTTATCGAGAAGCTTGACTATATGCTTACACTTGTAGATTTTATCGACAAGAGATCACCTCAGATTATTGAGGAGTATCGCAATAAGATCGAGACCAGAGTACGTGATCTTCTCGGAGATACCAAGGTGGATGAAGGAAGACTTCTCACTGAGGTTACAGTGTACGCGGATAAGATTTGCGTTGATGAAGAGATTGTCAGACTTCGCAGCCATATAGAGACAGTCAAGAAGGAACTTATGAACGGTGACAGTATCGGACGTAAGCTTGATTTCCTTGCACAGGAGCTCAACAGAGAGGCAAACACCATTCTCTCTAAGTCTACCGATCTTGAGATTGCAAACTGCGGAATCGAGCTCAAGACTCTCATTGAGAAGGTTCGTGAGCAGATTCAGAATGTAGAATAATCCGTTTATGCGGTGCATTATTTATAACAGAGGTATTTATGGCAAAAGGTATTCTTCTTGTTATTTCCGGATTTTCCGGAGCAGGTAAGGGCACTCTCGTTAAGAGACTTACCGAGAAATATGATGAGTATGCACTTTCCGTATCAATGACCACCAGACAGCCTCGCGAGGGTGAGAAGGATGGAGTTTCCTATTTCTTTGTTACAAAGGAGAAGTTTGAGGAAACTATAGCAGAGAACGGACTCATCGAGTTTGCGCAGTATTGCGGCAATTATTACGGAACTCCCAGAGCGTATGTCGAGCAGCAGCTTGAGGCAGGACGCAATGTTATTCTCGAGATAGAGATTCAGGGAGCCACCAATATTAAAAAACTTTTCCCGGAGGCTTGTCTTCTCTTTGTTACTACTCCCACTGCTCAGATTCTTGAGAGCAGACTTAAGGGCAGAGGTACTGAGACAGACGATGTCATTGCCAAGCGTCTTGCACGTGCGAGCGAAGAGGCTAAGGGAATGGATATGTATGACTATATAGTGATAAATGATGACCTTGAAACCTGTGTGGATGAGGTGCATGCTTTGGTTGATGCAGCTCGCAGGGAGCCGGTCAGAATGAAGTCTTTTATAGAAGATATGCAAAATCAATTGATGGGATATTCGAAAGGAGAATAAAAGAATGTTACACCCTTCATATGTAGAACTTATGGATGTAGTAAACAAGGACGTGCAGGAAGGTGAAGAGCCTATCGTATCAAGCCGTTACTCAATCGTTATGGCTTCTTCAAAGAGAGCAAGACAGATTATCGGCGGAGACGAGCCCATGGCTGGTACCGAAGGAGAGAAGCCCCTTTCAGTAGCTGTAGATGAGCTTTACGAGGGTAAGGTTGGTATTCTTCCCGGTCTTGACGATTAATTGATAAAATGGCCGAAACCGTGGGAGCATTTCATCGCGGTTTCGGCTTATTTAATGTGCGGAATAGAAAATATGAAGATATTATTTGTTTCATTGGGCTGTGATAAAAATCTGGTAGATACCGAGAAAATGATCGGTCTTTTGACCGAGAAGGGCTACGAGTTTACCGATGCGGAAGAAGAGGCAGAGATTGTTGTGGTAAATACCTGCTGTTTTATCGGTGACGCGAAGGAAGAGAGCATCAATACTTTACTGCAGATGTCAGAACTCAAGCAGAGCGGACAGCTCAAGGCGCTTATTGCAGCCGGTTGTCTGGCACAGAGATATAAGGAAGAGATTCAAAAAGAGATTCCCGAGGTGGATGCCATTATCGGTACTATGTCGGTATCTGCTATTTCGGATGCACTTGACAGTGTGCTGACAGGTAAGCCCGAGAATACTTTTATGAGCCTTGATTCATCCCCCTATGTAAGAGCCAAGAGAGTTCTTACTACAGGAGGTCATTTTGCGTACCTTAAAATAGCTGAAGGCTGCAACAAGAATTGCACATACTGCATTATTCCAAAGGTTCGCGGAAGATACAGATCAATTCCTATGGAGGAACTTGTAGAGGAGGCAACCGCGCTTGCAGAGGGCGGAGTCAGAGAACTTATTTTGGTTGCTCAGGAGACTACTCTCTACGGTAAGGATATATACGGTAAAAAATCTTTGCCCGAGCTTTTGAGAAAATTGTGTAAGATTTCAGGCATCTATTGGATCAGAATATTGTATTGTTATCCTGAAGAGATTACTGATGAGCTTATTGATGTTATTGCAGAAGAAGAGAAGATTTGTCACTATCTCGATATTCCGATTCAGCATGCGTCTGACAATATTTTGAAGAAGATGGGACGCTGGACCAATCAGGCTGAGCTTAGAGAAAATATTGCTAAGCTTCGCGAGCGTATCCCGGATATCTGCCTCAGAACAACACTTATTTCAGGTTTCCCCGGAGAGACTCAGGAGGATTTTGAAGAGTTGTATCGTTTTATAAATGATATCGAGTTCGATCGACTCGGTGTATTTCCTTATTCACAGGAAGAGGATACCGTGGCAGCAGAGCTTCCGGATCAGGTCCCCGATGAGGTCAAGCAGTTTAGACGCGACGAGCTGATGGAGCTTCAGCAGGAGATTGCATTTGAGAAGGCAGAGGATATGCCCGGCACAATACTTACTGTAATGGTAGAGGGCAAGGTCGCTGACGAGGATACATATGTAACCCGTACCTACAAGGATGCTCCCGGAGTAGACGGATATCTGTTCCTTAACACTACGGCCAACCTGATGACAGGTGATTTTGTGAAGGTTATGGTTACGGATTCTAACGAATATGATTTGATTGGAGAGATATACAATGGCTAATTCCACACAGAATATGGCGGAAAACAAAGCTGGGAATGAGGAGCAGACCAAGGTAAAGATTTGGAATGTTCCCAATGTATTGACTACACTCAGAGTCATAATGATTATTCCCTTTGTACTGGTGTTGCTTGGAGGAAATGCCGGCTGGTTTGGTGAAAATATGCTGGTACCTTCGCTGGTGGCGCTTGGTATTTTTGTGGTAGCTTGTATTACCGATTTGCTCGACGGTAAGATTGCACGTAAGTACAATCTTGTCACCAATTTCGGTAAATTTATGGACCCCCTTGCAGACAAGGTCCTTGTTTCAAGCGGATTGATTTGTATGGTGGCTATGGAGAGAATTCCCGCCTGGGTTGTAATCATCATTTTGGCGCGTGAATTTATCATCAGCGGATTCAGACTTGTGGCTTCAGACGCAGGTATCGTTATTGCTGCCAGCTATTGGGGCAAATTTAAGACCACGTTCCAGATGATTCTGGTAGTGATGGCTATTATTGATTTGAGCGCGTGGGTTCCTTACTACAATATTGCGGTACAGGTAATCATGTATATTGCGCTGGCACTTACCGTTATTTCACTTATTGATTATATTGTGAAAAATAAACGTGTTATCATGCAATAGATTGATAGTAAATGCTTCTTAAAAAGCATATAATTCATAACGTCAGCTACTTAATATGAGGGACAGAATCGGAGAATGTAATGACAGCAGAGATTATTTGTGTAGGCACTGAGATTTTACTTGGAAATATAGTAAACACAAATGCGGCATATATGGCAGAAAAGATAGCAAGTGTAGGTATTGCCTGCTACTATCAGTCGGTTGTGGGTGATAACGAGGAGAGACTTCTTGAGGCTATTAATGTAGCTATGAAGCGTTCCGACATCGTGATTCTTTCAGGCGGTCTCGGACCTACAGAGGATGATCTTACAAAAGAAACTGCGGCAAAGGCATGCAAGCGTAAGCTTGTGATGGATGAGCCCAGCAGAAAAGCAATAGAGGATTATTTTGCGGTAAAAGGAACCAAACCTACCGAGAATAACTGGAAGCAGGCTTTGATTCCCGAAGGTGCCAAGGCGGTTCCAAATCCCAACGGAACAGCACCCGGTATTATTATTGAGGATAAAAATTGTAAGATTATTTTGCTCCCCGGCCCTCCCGGAGAGCTGATTCCAATGTTTGAGAGCAGCATTCTTCCTTATTTGGATGAACTTACACCCGGAGTAATAGTATCCCAGACCGTAAAAATCTGCGGTGTGGGTGAGAGCAGTGTTGAGACCATGATTAAGGACTTGATTGACTCTCAGACCAATCCTACTATCGCAACCTATGCAAAAATCGGAGAGGTTCATATTCGTGTAACTGCTCA
>JAKSRV010000008.1 GCA_024403435.1 Lachnospiraceae bacterium | reverse complement strand
TATCCGCCTTGGTTCCGGCCATCAATGTATAAGTGAATTCATTATCACTGCTTCCTGCATCTGTCTGCGTTCCGGTAAAGCTGTAGGTCACTCCCTCACCACTTACAAATCCATCTCCTCCGACAGTTACATTTTCATTAGTGAGTGCGGTTCCGTCATACATCTTGCTGTCTGTAGCAGACGTAAGTGTTACGTTTCTCTTTGATATAGAGAATGTTTTTTCTACACTTCCGTTGTAATTACCAATACCCTTGATGATAACTTTAGCCCCGTTCTCAGAAGCATTGACATTGTTAACATACTCAATCTCATAATCAGTTCCGAGTACAAGCGTTGTATTCAGGGCACCGTCTGTCACCTTCAAATTACTCTGTGTTTTTTCGGTACCATCATATTTATAATCTTCAATACCTGTTATCACAAAGCTGTTGTTGGCTTCAGTGATTGCCTTCTCAGTCACCTTGACTGTTACCGTCTCATTGGCAGCTTTATAGTTGGTAGTCTGCGCAATACTTACAGTCGCATCATACTCTCCAACATTTACAGGAACATTCATTCCTTCCACTTCTGTAGTAGATGCTCCACTCTTTCCTGCGTATGTAATCACTATTACAGCAGAGTTGTCGAGATTGGTTGTAGTCGCTGCACTTACAACGTGCTTACTACCGTTATATACTTCTGTAATTCCTTCTACAGTGATGCTTCTGTCAGCACGTCCGATTCCCCAATCACAAGAATTGTTGCTATCATCAGCTATGCAGTAGTTATCTGCATCGGCTCCGGTTATTCCGGTAACGATAGTCACATATTTTCCGGCATTACGCGCAATATTGCCGATCGCAACAGCTCCTGTCACCAAATATACGGTTCCGGTAGCAGTATCTGCATCATCTCCGGCAGTATATGCTTTACCTTTTGTCTGATAGGTAGAAATCTTTACATCATCGGGAGCATCACTTCCTGCCTTGGTAACAATACTGCTTGAATCGATTTCTGCCGTTACAGACTTATCGGTATTGTCATACACATATGTACCATTATTCCAGTTAAGTACAATATGCTTCTTGGCAATCGTAAAGGTCTGTTCCTTACTTCCGGCCTTGTAATTTGTCGCCGCGGTTACATTTACCTTTACCTTGTATTCACCGGCATTCACCGGTGCCCCTGTAAGCTCTGTCCAGCCATCGCCACTCTTCTCATAATATGTATAAGAAAGACCGGGATTTGTAATGGTTGTATTTGAACCATTATTCTTTACTGTAACATCAGCTGCTGCATACTCTACCGCACCACCATTATATGGACATGATTTATCCCCTACAGTAATGGTTATGTCTGCAGGATCAATTCTCAAACTTCCTTTCTTAAGACTGATAGTATATGAAGAAGTAACATCTACCCCGTCTTTATTCTCAATCTTAACAGAGCCCTCGGTAATAGTATTATCTGTGGTACCCTGATCGGTAATAGTACCAACTATTTCTATACTCTTGATTACATCATTACTCTTGGTTGCCAGTTCACCGGATGAGATTGAGTAACCATTCTTGGTAAGTACATTACCATCATATGTCTTACTGTCTGAATCTGCTGTAAGTTCAATCGCCCGAGGATTTATCTCAAACTCTCTTGTAATCTCACCATTATAATTATTCAGACCTGTAATGGTAATCTTTGCTGTTCCTGCATATACATTTTGACTGTAAGTAACCTCGTAATCACAGATAGAAGCATTACTGTCGGCACCGGTCTTGCCATTGTAGGCAACCAATGTCTTCTTAAGAAATGTGTCTACAACACTCAGTTCTTCCTGAATCTGCGCTGCACCATCGTAGGTTCTATCAGTAATTCCGCTTACATCGAAAATATACGCTTCGCCGGACTTATCGTCATTAATCGCACGTTTACTGATTACAAGCTTACCCTCTGATTTACTCAATACATAGTTAGCTGTATTATCAGCCTTCATTGCCGCATTATATACGACCTTATCACCCTCTTTAATAACAACACCGGATATATCTAAAGCATTATCAAGTCCTACTACTGAAGTAACATTCACATTGGCGTTGCCGATAACATTTACTCCACTGACAGTATTACTTGTGCTTCCACCACCAACAATATTATCGGTAAATGTTCCGGAACCGGTTGCATATACAGTACCTGCAGCATCCTGCCCCTGTATCCACCACTTATTGTTAACAAGAGCGGTTCCATCATAGTTTTTACTGTCATAAGCAGATACGATCGTAATCTCTCTGGGTAAAATCTTTACTTCAACATGATGAGAATTGAAAGTATTTCCGCCCTTGGTATATGTGCAAACATATATTCCGTTCTGCTCAACATACTTGATGTCAATAGAATGTTTATTCGCGCCGGTAACTGCCTCACCGTTTCTATACCACTGATATGAATCTACTCCATCCGGGATTGAGAGAGTTATAGCCCCTCCATCATATACTTTGGTATACTGATCATCTTTTGATTCGGTATGTCCCGTCACAGTAACGTCGGCATCAACGATAATCTCTCCGGATTGAGCTACAGCACTGTCTTCACAGTTGTCGGTATTACTGCTCTTTGCTATCACTTCAAACTTGTAATAGCCCTTACCGCTTATGTAAGAAGACATGTCACAGCTACTGTCCGTAAGAGCATCATAGTTGCTTCCTGTATCAACCAACGCATACGCATCACCATTATTTACTTTTTTATAAAGCTTAACCTGATAAGTCACTCCAATCTTGTCGTTGTTGCCATCAAGATTATTGTTTTCTGTCAGTGAAGCGTTCACTGTTCCTTCAGTGACATCGCTCCAATCAAGTCTTCCGTACGGAGTGGTCGAAGAAGAAGTAAACTTCAAATCACCGGGAGTCGCAAGCTTATTTTTCTTTATATCAAAACTCGTAACTTGTGAGTAAAAAGGAGCTATGTTGGCATTTCCTTTATAATATACCTGAACATAGTATGTACCCACATTTTTAGGTGCTTCTACACTCCACTCCTTACCTTCTATAAGCTTATCCTTGCTGTCTCCTTCACCTGTCACCACATTATTTGTTGTACTCCAGATAAGTACATAATCGCTGAATGCCATTTCATCACTATATCTGTAGTAACTAATACCCTTATCTTGAGTATCTGTATAATAACTTCTTGCTGCGCCGTAATTCCAACCGGTCACATCAACACGGGCATCTGTATTGGAAGGAATGTACTTCTCAATCATAAATGGCTTATTGATTGTCTTTTTTGTCTGCTCGCCATTGTCTTTTCTGGTAGCGACAACTTCACACTCAATATAATATTTGTTATTTGATACCTTAATTCCTTCAGGTATTTTACATACATTTGATGTCTCTGCTACCTGGGCTTTATTTTTCGAGTTGCCCTGAAGATATGTATACCATGTATAAGTATAGGTATATTTGCCTGAACCAACATTATCATCTTCAGGCACACAGGTAATCTCGTACTCAAGAGTAGAGCTGTCACTATAACCGTATTTTGTCTTTGCAATATCACTCTGCTGATATTGCGCATATGCATTATTACCTGTCGTTGTTCCGGCAATTGTTGCCTTCAAGGTAGCTTTTCTCGGCTCAAGGGTCATAGTAACAGTAATATTCATATTGGATGTAATATCACTGCTAAGTCCTATCTTCGCACTGTATTTACCGTTAGCGGAATCGTCCGATACCCCTGAGATACTAAGAGCTTTTTTAGTAATAGTTCCGCCCTGTCCATTATCAACCGAATAACCGTCACCGGTCACTATGACAGAACCGATACTATAACCGGTGCTGAATCCGTTTGCATTCACCCACGAAGCATCAATCGGGACGCCACTCTCACCTGCAACAACGGTGTAAGTGTTGCTACTCTTTCCGGTAAAGTTAAAATACGAACCGGATCCGATTGTAGCTGCTTTCGTATTGGTTTCAGTCGAGAATACGAGGGTAACCTTGGCAGCAGCAATCGAAGCGGTCACACCGTTTTCCTGAGTAATACCCGCATCCGAATCAGCCACATTCTTATTACCGTCATTGATCTCTCTATCTGTAGCAGCAATAGCCGTTACCGTAGCGGTATAGTTACCTTCACCACTTCCATGAATCTCATCCAGCATATCGTACTTATATACGTAGCTGCCATATTCATCACCGCTAACTGTAGCATGAGAATCTGCACTATTCAGTCTTCCATCGGTATTAATCTCAATTTCTTTTGAGCAAACAAGATTGCCATCCTTATACAGCTTCACAACATATTTCTGTACATGTACTTTTCCAATCTTAGGTACAGAATTCCAGCTTACCGTACCAGCACTGCTGCTATCCCATGAAGGAGTCGGTGTTGCTAACTTATTCTGAACTACTGTCAAAATTCCTATATCACGTCCAACCTGATAATTGAGTCCGTCCTTATATGTCTCTCCTGCGTCGTCATATGTGGAAGAGAAAATACTAATTGTATAACTTCCGACATCAGATCCGACTTCATATACAATAGATGAATCAGTTGTAAGATATATCTTTGATTCGAGAATAAATCCTATACTTGAATAATTCTCATATATCTTATTATCGGACTCATCATAATCCCATCCAAAGCTGGTATCATTTGTCGTATATACATATGAGGTACATGCATTTGACTCCATTGCTGCATAGGCCTGCTCCGACGTCAACACATTATTATCTGCAACAACTGTTACATCTTCACCGTACTTGATGGTGACATTTGAAGGCGCCAGATAAATATCTCTTTTGGAAAGAGCATCATTATATGTCTCTTCACCATCCTTAACTATATATGCCAATGCTTCAGTTTGTGTTACTTTAGCATCTACGGGAATTCCAGCATTCTCACTCGCCTCAGCTTTATTATCCTTGGTGAGTAATATGTATCTCTGTCCAAGATAACTGTCCGGATCAAGAGTAATGTTTACAAATACCTTCTTGGAACTTCCGACGTTTTTGTTCTCGTATCTGCATTTTATAATCAGAGAATTTATGAACTGGGACTCTTCATTTACTTTTTCTGTATGCTTTTTACCCAATTCCCAATAAGTATAAGTAATGTTTTTCTTGATTATATGATCCTCTGCCACAGAACAGTTACCATCATATTTCTTACCAAGTACCTTGACTCCATCAATGGTAATATAATGATAAGTCACCTTAAATGTTCCATCTGTCGGAATAAATTCATAGTTAGCAGAATAAAGATAAGCTGTGACAATATTTCCTTCTTCATCAAGCTCGGCTACATGTTCAGCCTTAATCTTATAATCTGCTACGGGACTGGTTGCGGTAACAGGATTATCGTTATCATCCACTACTTTGTAGGTAATTGGATTTCCTGCTACCGGTTCTTCCGCTGAAAAATCGTTAATTGTTCCACCGGCATTTGCAGCAACTACATTACCACTTCCATCAGTATTGTATTTAATTCCTGCAGTAGCGGCAGACTCTCCATACATCCAGCCATCGCCGAATTTTCCTCCGAATGTTGCAAGATATGTATTCCATTCTCCTGCATTCTTAACACCGTAATTAGTCTCCTGCGGATTCGGAGTAATCGCAATTCGTTTCTTATTAACTGTGAGCTCACCGTCTATATAGGTCACTGAATAGTTGGTGTTTTTACATGCTGATACCTTTATAGTATAGGTACCTGCACCTCTTTTTCCTTCTTCCTCTGTATCGTAATCGCATGTAAAGGTGTAATTACCGGGTGCAAGCACAGCAGCTTCTTCGCCCTTTACTGTCTCAGAACCACCTGCAAGCTCTACAGTATATGTGGGCGCAGCATCTCCGTAAGTGATAGCTTTATCGCTTGCCTTAACACTGATAGCTTTGGGCGTAATCTCACCCTTCACATTAAGTACGGAATTAACAAGCGTATAGTTGGTGCTATTAAGTACCAAGTCAGACATCGTTACTATATTTGCACCCGATACATAATTGCCGGATTCATCATATATAGTAGCATCCTTGTAGTCATAAACGCTTGTAAACGACTCAAGATCCAGCGTGTCATTGTCTACCGCAAGGACACCGGACTCTGCATCATTCTCTACATCGCTAAATACATAATGTTTATTCTTTTCCGGTGCAATTGTGGAATCAACAGATACGGTTCCATCGTAATCTCTTCTTACGACAACCTCTGTTTCCTTTATAGTGACAGGTCTGGGCGTAATAGTAAGTGTTGCAACCTGTGTATCCCATTCAATGTCATAGTTTCCGGTAGTAATACCATCAACTATATTACCGGTCGCAGTTTTTACATAAATCTTGTATGTACCGACATCAAGAGGATTACCTGCTCCGATTGTTTTGCCATCATCAAATACCACCACTTCATGGCTGCCGGTTACGTTTCCGCTTTCGTCTTTATCATCAACAACCTTCTTGATGATATATACAGGTTCACCGGTAATAGTGACATTTGATGAGCTGTCTCCCGTTTCATATCCTTTGACAGTATATGAATAATCCGGGGTCTCTCCGTATACAGCACTTACATCCTCTACAGTAACGGTAAGTCCTGATGCCAAAATAGAAGCCGTAGCCGTCTTTACACTGTCTATGCCAACAGAATTTTTGCCGGTTATCTTTTCAGTAATGAGAATATAGGAATCCTTAGCTCCTCCGGTTATGATTCCTGCACTTCCGTTAGCATTTGTACCGCTATTGGTATATGTAAGAGCTACATTCTTGTTATCACCCACTGCTGCGTTTTCAAATGCTGCAGTTATTCCGTTAGCGACAAGATAAAGAATATCAGACTCTGCGCAAAGTCCGGATTCAAGCACAGCCTCTGAGTAATCGTAGTAACCGGCTGTGATATGACCGTCTTCGTCTACCGAAGTAGCCACATACTTCACTCCCGACAAGGCCGCAAATGTAACGTACGCGTCCTCATCATTATGATTTACCGCATTACCGTTTGTATCTGTATATACTTCTGCCGATACGGATCCATCATACTTTTTGTCCTTGACAGTAACTCCCGTTACGACAACAGGGCATGGAACAATATGAAGGTAATCCGATCCGTAGGTAATAATATAGTTATCGTTGATGTCCTTACCATTGAGAAGCACAATCAGATTCTGCGCAGTAATCAGGTAGTCACCCACCTCTGTATATGATGAATCTGCTGAAGCAGAGAATGTCTGCTCTCCCGGAAGACTGAATATATCAGAGCTCCATTCATCCCCTTCATTTTCCTTGGTAAGGAACTCAAATTCTATAATTGTCTGCTGCTGTCCATTATAAACAACACTGGTTGCAACAGGCTTAACCTCGAGATATCTGCTGGTTACCGTATATTCGCAGGTAGCTATAGAGAAGCTGTAGTCATTAGCATAATAATATCCTGCATCGCCCTCACTTCCGCTTGGCTGAACAACAGTCGCCACAGCGTTATAGGTTCCTGCATTAACCTGCTTGTTCTCAACATTAATCTCTATTCTGTCGACATCAGATGGCAGTCCCGACTCGCCTAAATATTTCTTTATAATCTCGGGTCCCCATGCAGTTACACCATCGTAGGTAAAGTGTGTCTTTGATTCATCCCATGTAATATCAAGCGGATAAGGAGTAATCTGTCCCGATGTCTTGATAGTAGTTCCGGAAGGGAAAATATAGTTATAGTTGTAACGGAACTCATTATCTTCAACCTTACCAAGCCATATGTCCGCCATTACCAACTCAACCGCATTTACATGTCTGGTGTTAAAACTTGCATCGGTGCTCAACCAAAGCTGAAGTGACTTATCGGCTTCAACAATACCATCCACGCTATAATATCCGTTTGCGGGATTGGTCAGTCTTGCGTAGTCAGAATCAAGATCGTCTACAGATCCCTGAATCTGAGCGACACCATCATACACCTTGACAAAGTGCTTGGAGGTGGGAGTAATCGTCACATATACAGGATTGAACTTAACTCCTACAGCGCCACACTGTGTGGGCTGATAGTTCTTATTGGTTGTACTTGCCTGCCAAAGAACAATATTGGGAATTACCCTTCTGTCAATGATTTCTCCCTTATCGTCTTTGAACTCATACATGCGTACATCAGCAAATGAAGGAGCTTCCGCTGTATAATAAGTTTCTTTATCATCTCGGTTGCTTAATTCAGCAAAGAACTCTTCGATAACCGTCTGATACTCGCTCTTTTTTGCCGCAACCTCAACTTTATTGGTATCCGTGAGGGCAGGGATTGCCATGTATGCCTTAAGTACTTTTTCCTGCCAACCGGTTTTGTATTCAGCATCATATGCTTCCAGCATGCTCTCGGTAACATAGATTTCCGATGTATTGTACGATCCCAAATCATGAGTATTGGTATACTCTTTCACTATTCTGTAAGAGTTGCCGTTGTAGTCTATCTCTGTATCTCTGGTAGCAAGAATATCTTTCTTGGGAGCAACGTTTACCGGAATATTGCCGTCTACATAGATATCACGTCCGTTATCCTTACGCCCAATATCTACTACACATCTGTAGATATATGTACCGGCATCCTTTCCTACGGGAATCATGTGTATCGCACTGCCGGCTTCATCGAGTGCAGTAAATTCATCAAGCGAAAGTTCTGCTATCGCCTCATCATCAGGAATAACCGCTCCAACCTCATAATACTTGTAATACCATCTATATCCCTTGACGTAATTTGAGCCCGCTCCTTCCGGCCAATTTACCGATACCTTTACCTGGTTATCCGAGCTCTCCTCGTAACCGTATACATAGTCTTTCTTTCCCGATGTTGTTACTACAGGTATGATTACAGAAACAGGTCTGATAACTGCAACATAATCACACGACTTAGTAACTGTCACCTGAATCGAAGTTTCTGTCGAAATAGCAGTTTCCGACTCCCAATCGTCCTTAAGCACATAACCTGCAAGCGAGAATAAAGGAATCTCGTCTCCATCTCCAACAGTATCTGCATATTTCTTGGTCACATCGCCTTCATGGTATACCAGCACATCTTCAGCCGCATACCATCCAACAAAGGTATATCCTGTGTCTACAGAAGCATGCAGCGTAATCTCCTGTCCATAATAACAGTTACCTGTTCCGGTAATGGTGGTACCGGCATCTCCGCCGTCTGATGACATCGCAACAGCACGAATCTGCTTATTACTGCTTCTCGTGTAGTAATAAGTAAGATTCATGTTGTAATATGCTTCAAAGCTGTCTGTATCAGACAATTCTTTCTTAGTTACGTTTATCTCATTTCTATCCTTATCGGTGCAGCTGTACGTTACAAATGAATATGAGAAAATCTGTGTATTGTCTGTCTTGTAATCTAAATATTTGTAGTTCTTTTCAGACTCAAAAGATACCTCCCTGACCATCGCAAAAAGATTGCTCTGATCAAGGACATATCCACTGCTCTCCGATGTAAGTTTTGAGAAATAATATGTATATTTCTCTCCATTTACATCAACATCGTACGAAACTGCAATAAGCTCACTCTCGCTTGAGTTGGTATAATATGCAGTTACTTCAGATACCGCCTGTTCCGAAGCAAGCGATATAGTTTTTGCATATACCCCATCCTCCAATACTAAGCCAAGTCTTGCAGAATCGTAGGTTTTATCACTGAGCTCGTAGAAATAAGTCACGTAGTTTGAATACTCTGTGGTAATCCATTTAGCCACAGCGATAACATCACAATCCGGCATTGCAATCTTGGTTGCAGAACGATAATTTACTTCCTGCATATATTCAGAAGTTAACTGATCTCCGCGGCTTCCGTCATCATTGAGCGCATAGTACTCCCAACCATCAAATATATATCCGTCCTGAGTAATTTTGCCTATCGAGATCGATACATTGAACAGATGTGATGATACTTCATTATTTGTCAATTCATTCTTATTCTGATCAATGACAAGAGTATACTTCTCTCTTGCAAAGAACGCATACATAGCCACGCCTTCAGAAGTACAATAAGCAAGCGACTTGTTACCGGTATTGGCCTGGTCGTACTTAAATCCTATTCGTGCGTACTGCAAAACATCCAGGCTTACATCAGAGTATGAATAGTTGTAATGAACCTGATCAATCAGTACCAGAGTTCCGTTGTAATAGTATTCTGTCTTGGGCGTATCGAATACTACTTCTCTTCCATACGCATCAGTTATCTTTGTCTTTACAACTATCTGTCTCTTGGCATATTTATTAGCGCTGAGAGCAGTCTGTAATTCCGCTCCTTCAGACTCAGAAATATCCGTCCAATCGCATGTCGATAATTTATCAGCAGTCATCCAAGCCGAATCGATTCCACTGATTTCGCTTACGTACTCATAAGAAATATAATCATGTCCCTCGAGAGGCACTTTCTCCATTCGTCCGTAGAACACGTGGTTTTTTACAATTTTTTCAATGCTATTCGGAGCCTTGGTCTCAAAGCTTTCATCTGTATACCACACTACTTCATATCCGTTTGCCGTAGCAAAACGACTTGTAGTAACTTCTATATTAGTTGTACCTTCTTTATACCAGTTTACTGACTTGTTATAGTCAGAATCACTGTCATATCTGAAGTTATATGTGACAGTATAATATGTGGGATTATAATAGAAATTTACTATCAAATCACCGCCGCCAACACCATCCTTCGTATTGTAAAATCTTTTGTTCCAGCTGCGATTATTGATATACCATCCGGGATGATCTTCCAAATACTTTGACACAATAATGAATCCCGGCTCATATTCCGTCCTATGATTGGTACTGTTGGATGCACTTCCGTTATAGGTGTAGTTTACATAGTTACCTCTGAACAGCTGATTGCTATCATCGATAATATACAGGTAATCATCACGAAGATAATATGTATCTGTTCGTGTGTCTTCAACAATCTCATAAGTACCGTCAGCTTTGTTCTGAAGCTTCATAAGCTTTACTTCAACAGGCTCATAACCTTCTTTTATTTCCCCATATTCGTATTGTATGTTTGCACCAAAATTGACAGCACCCTTATACATTTGGTTGCTGTTATCGCCGCTGGTCATTGTATAGTTAAATATCATTGACTTATTGGCAATTCTGATTTTGTATTCAGTATCTCCTATAGTCTTTGTAATGGAAATATTGTTACTGTCATTATTAGCAGAATCTCGATAGCATACATTCAAATAATACTGCTTAGTTCTGTCGGCTGCTGTGTAATAAACATATGTATAACTTCCGAAGTTATATGAGCTGTATGAGCTTTTTTCGCTGTATTTGGCAGGAGACTCAATGGTAGCGCCAAAACGGCGAACCTGCGTATTATATACGTCTTCTCCCTCGGTAAATTTTACAGTTGCATTCTTGATATTATATTTGGTATCACTTGCTTCCTGTTCATATCTGCCGGAATCGTAAGAATAGCCGCTTGACGGAGTAGAATTATATCTGTTTTCATATGAAACAATATAACATCCGTTATTATATGTATCATCGTCAGTGCTCTTGCTCTTAACCTTGTTTGTATAATACTTAAAAGGTTCTACAACATAAGAAGTTCCCCATTTACCGGTAACGGTTTCACAGTTGAAGACATCATTGCCGCTCATAGTCTCATCTGCATAGTAATATCTGATTTCCGCAGTGGTAGTCTTGCGCTCATAGTACACCTTGAGAACGAGCATTTCTTCACCTTCGGAGGTATCACTTATCACACCTTCCGAAGCCGCATTGATAAAGCCGCCGTTAGTGACTACACCGTTTTCATCGAACACCGGCATCTTATTATAATAGCCTGAGTACTCATAATAATCGCCAAGCTTATACGCAGTATAAATAGGTATTCCGTTGTAACTGTTATCCACACCGTCGCCGGGATTATCATCATACTTATATGATATAGTTACACCATCAGTGTTAACGGTTTCTCCGATCTTTACAGTTTCTCCGATAGGACCGTAGTAATCAAATGACGCAAGTTTTTCGAACTGATCGGTTCTGTTTTCAGAATGATTCGGTAACGAATAATTGGTTCTGCCATAAGCATCTTTTATTTCAACCAATTTTTGCTCATAGTATACTTCTACCCTGTAAGCTGCCTGAGCTGCGATAATATATTCGCGGGTAACGGTCATATCACCTGCAGGCATGAGCGAAGGTGCAGAACCATCTGCGCTTGTAGAATAATCAACATAGCTTGCGAGCTTGTACGCGTCAAGCTGCTTTCCTGAAGGCCAGTTCTTAATCCACTCATTCTGTCCATCATCATCGGAGTATCCGTAAGTCTTGAACGCTTCCTTTTCTACATCAGAAAAATCATACTGATAAGGATATTTCCAATTTTTGGTATAAATCCGACTTCCTTCTCTACCGTCTACATAGACATTGAGTGTTGCGGTATATACGTTACGATCGTAGTAATAGCATATATATAACGTCTCATCATTCTCTTCGTTTTCATCATGGTAATACACATTACCGGTGATTGATGAGCCACTTCCCTCTTTCAATATTCCGCTTGCGCTTCCATTTTTTGCATTGACGCCAACACATGTAAATCCAACAAGTTCAGGCGCATCTGCCACAGTAGCAGTGATAGCATCCATGTGATTTGCAATAATTGTCTCTGTGAGAGTATCATCAATGGAATATATATCCGCAAGATAATATTTATCCGCGTTTCCTTTATCTATATTCTGTAAATAGTAAACAATCTTGTACTCAGACGCCTTGGGCTGATATTTTCCTGTAAATACAAGATTCTTGGCAGGCATGGTAACAGGCGCCTGACCCAGGTCTCCAAAATCCCAACCAACAAAATCATAGCCCTTCTTGGATTCCATAGATTTAACAGTTACACTCTGTCCATATCTGTAGGTCGCGTAATCTGTTTTCTTAGTGTTATCCGTGTCAGTATACGTGTAGGTTATAATATACTGATTTCTTGCATAATAAAGCTTTATAGTCTGACCGTCTTCAGTAACAGTGATACTGTCCCTAATCTTGTTCTGTGCAAGAAGCTCTTCTTCCGACACCTCCTCGGTAATATCCTCTTCCGAATAATACTTTGAGCTATCCAGCTTGAATCCATTCTGTACATTTTGAATGACAGCGTTTTGTACACTTATTGTCGCATTATATCCTGCTCTGAAAGACTGAGTGGCATCACAAACAGACGAATACTTTCCATCCGTCTGCATATAATAATATTCAACATTATATGAAAAACTCTTGTCGGTCCACTGAGCATACAGTTTCTCATTTGCATTGGTATTAAGCTTCTGGCCATCACCATAAATACCGGTTGAAACTCCGGTCTTAGCATCCACTCCGCTCCAGTTTGTAAACGCATATCCCGACTTGACAAATCCCAATTCCGGAAGATTTATGGATGTACCCTTTAAGTGATAAACACTTGCCATAGTATTACCGGTTTCATCGGCTGCAACATCTTCTGTCGTGTCACCAACGATTGCCGTTCCATAATAGAACTGTGTCTCGTATACCGTTATATAAGGATTAGCCTGTTTGGTATCCTCCTCATTCCAGAAAACATGTTCCGTGTTATCGGCTGTATCCTTTACCCATATTGTATATGTACCGGGCTTGTCGATAGTATCTTCACCTACATAATTTATAGGGGTTCCGGTTATAGGCTTCCACTCTGAATCATAGGGCGCTCTTCCAACCTCTACAATCGCGTAAGACTTAAGTCCAACCGAATCACTTAATTCAAAGCTTACACTGACACCGTTCTTTATATCCTCACCGGTCTTGTTGCTCGCTGTGAAGGAATCAATATTCGGAACTCTGTCATGGCTCAGCATTTTGATATTTACCGTGAACGGATCGGTAGCTGTATCCTTAAGTTCCAATACGTATGTTTTTGTAACGTCAGAACCCACCCAGTATGAATGATTATAGAAACGCTCAGAGAAGTAACTATTCTCCAGGCTGTTCTGATAGTATACCCAGCCCATCGCAGCATATCCCGTATCGGCTTTTGCATCAAATTTAAATTCCTGACCGACAAATATTACATATGAAAGGCTTGCATCGCTCGGAGCTTCAACCTTAATACCGTTAGTCTCATCATTTTTACAAATCTCGATAAGTCTACCGAATTCATCAGGATATACATTAATTCTGGCCGTAGCTCTCCATGAAGTCTTTGGTGATTCATTACTCTCAACGTAATTCTCTTTTTCACCTGCACTGTATACAGGCTTAACCGTAATAGTTGCCGCGTAGGCATACTGAGTCTCTTTTGAGTCATTCAGAATATCGTCCAGAAAATCCACATAGGTTTCGGTTGTTGTGACCGTTTTTACCCTTGATACTTCTCCTTGCGAATCCTTTCTGTAAAGCTTAATCTCATACTCTACACTAAGGTTATTTCTGCTTACAGCAATCCAGCTTACTCTGCCTTTATATGTATTGTTCCATGCAAAGCTTGCAGGATTATCAAGCTTGGTAGGCGTTACGGTAAGAGTTCCCGGCTTTAGCACAATTTCATAGTTGTTACTCTTACCCTGAGTAGTCTTTGTAAGTGCATAATCAATTGTATTTACCGCATTGCCGATATCAGTAATAGAACCCGATACGGATACCGACTGGAATCCGTCCGATCCCACAAAACCGTCACCACTCTGTGTATAAGTCGCCGCCGTGTGAATATTCGCATCGTATGACCATTTTTGAGTCGGTGAAGTCAAGATAATGGTTCTTTTATTAATTGTAAACGCCTTGGGATTGGTCACAATCTCCCCATAATTGGCAGTAGCCGATATGACGCCGTACACCCAGTATTTACCGGCATTAACAGGTCTTGTTGTGGTGGCACCATCGGTCGAAAAATCCACACCATCAACTCTGGACTTGTAATACCATGTAACCTCACCGTTTCCTTTATTATCCGCGGGTGTAATGGTAGCATACTCGTCTCCGTAGAGCCATTCAGTCTTGTTCATCACAACATCTGTAACAAATCCGGACTTAACAATATCGAATTCGACAGTCTTGCTTCCCTTAAAATTGCCAATATAACTTATTGTCACCTGAGCTTTTTCAACCGTAGTGGCATTGACGTTTCTGTCATAAGTGACCGTATAATCTACGTCCTTTGTAAGTTCTGTGCCTTTGTAAGTAACTGTAACATTCGGAGTGATTTCCAATCCCGAATATGTATATGAATCGCCGTCATTCAAAACAACCGTCGCTGCTTCGGAAAGATCAGCTCGCGCAACCTTAAGAGTTCCGTTTCCGACCAATACTACCGAATAATTGTCTGCGCTGATTTCGGAGTAAGGAATATCTACCCGACTCTCCGAACCTTCTGCACCGGTCAGGAAGTATATTGTATAATCTCCTGCGGGATTGCCTGCCACATAATCACAGGCAATTTTTCCTGAACCGCTGTTAACAACAGAAGAGAGAGTATCTCCACTCACAATACCCTCGCCGGCACTCTCAGCCTCGGTTGCCTCCTCAAATACAAATTCGCCTTCGTAGTTCTGACCATAGTCACATGTCTCATTATGTATTTTTATCCTGAGAGTTCTTGCCCCGATTACAACATTTGCATGATCTGATTCAACAATTTCCGGAGAACCATCACCGATATCTACTGTGGCAACAATATAATACTCACCGCTCTGACTTACCTGATCAAGATTAAGCGTAGTGCTCTGTGCACCTGTAACTGTAACGAACTCATTGCTATCTGCAGCCTTAAAATACCACTGATATGTCTTTGTGCCATGTATCGATGCATCCAGCTCAGCATTGAGGACTGCAACCTTATTATTGCCGTCAGCATCTCCGCCATAGGTGATATTCACATTTGCAGGCTGTGTTGAAAAGCTGAGTACCTGCTTTACCCATTTACCGTATATATCAACATCCTGTGCAATCCTATCCGTATGATCTGATAATAAATATGTATTATACTTATTTAAAAAACCTGCTTCTGCATACCATCCTTCAAGAACATATCCTCTACCGTCGGGATTGATATTATTCAGATTGATTGAATCATCATCTCCCAATAAATATATTCTTTCCTCAGTTCCGGTGGTTTCTACTGTTCGGTTGTAATTGTGCATTACAAGTCCGGTTACATTTACAGCACCGTACCTTGCAACATTTCCACTATTATCCTTAAAAAATACCGAATACTCTCCGGAAGACTGAAAATCATCCTGACCAATGCTGCTTACAGTCACTGCCTTGCCAACAACTCTATCCTCGGCGGATACGGTGTTCCAACTTAAAGAATCATAGCCGTCAGCCGTTGTTGAAGAAGGGCCGAATGCGTAAGCAGCTATACCCGTACCGTTATCGGTTGCAGTCGCTGTCAAATATCTGCTACCGTTTTCTCCGGCTACTGACAGGTCTGTTACATTGGGTTCAATCACATCAGAATAATCGGATGTGTTGGATTTACCTGACGCAGAAGGTATATAATAACCTGACTTGTCAGAATCTGTGACCATAGCAGACACATAAACCTGATATACACCATATGCATTACCGGTGATAAATGATGAATAATTGTAGCCAAGACCGGTAGTGCTATACGTCGAATCCGCAACTGCAGCGTTATCCTTATACAGAGTCACTGTATAAGTCACCTCATTTCCCTGCAGTTCAAGGCCGGTTGTTGTGGTATTTACCTGTTTCCATGTTACGCTTCCGTCCGGAGCCAATATTACTTCCGTCGGTGCCGCTACCGTAGCCTGATGAACACTTATTCCGAATCCGAGATATGAGTTTGAATATTCTCCGCCATCAGCTCCTGCCTCTTCGTATGCAAGAAAATAGTTTCCTACAGGCAAAATATTATTATCTACTTCCTCCCAACCGGTAATATCACCATTGCTATCGCGAGGTATTTCCTCATCAGCAGACAAATAAACAACTATACCCATCCCTTGTTCAGGTGTAATTTTGATATTTTCACCGTTCACAAATTTAGTACCGTATTCTATAGAGGTAGTAATTGTGTCTTTATTACCAGTAGTAATTGCCAGATTATAAGAGGTATCATTCTCGACGTATTCGATACCGTATACTTCATCATCCGCAAATACTCTCTCAAAATCAGACAGAGTAATCAGTGACGTTCCATCGGTTCCCACCAACAGAGATGTCAATATCAGACTGCTCACAGTTCTCTTCCAATTTTTCTTTATAAACTGCTTAAAACTATTCACTCTACTTTCCTCCAAAATAAATAGTTATATATTCCCTATCATAATTTTTTTATTATGCTCTTTACACATGGACAAAAAGCGGACAAAACGCCCTTAAAAAGTGTCTTATCCGCCTAATTTGATTAAATTTCATATGTTATTTTTGTGTTTTTCGCGATATGTATGTGGTTATTAAATCAAATGTATTGTTCGCGACTTATCAATATTTTTCTTCAATATTTATCTTCATCTTTCATTTGGAGCCGCCCCAAAGAATACTCTGCCCAGGGATACTGGGTCATATACTCTCCGCAAAACTTCACACCAGCTCTGCCATTCGTTGCGTTACTGCTCCTTGTTTTTTCATGAGCATATCTGTCACAGATTATCTTAGAAGTATCTATTCTGTAAGAATTATAATTCTTAATCAAAACATCACCGTAACCACAATCTTTTAGGCTTTTGCTTAATGTAATCGCTATTTTTGCCGTATAGTCCGCAACCGAATCCGAGTATTCCTGCTCTTCAAACAGAATACTTGCCAACTCACGCTTACTGACACTGCAACCGGAACGATCCACAAGGTATGCGAACATCTCTTTTGCTTTGCTCCGCGAGAAATATACCGGCTTTCCATCGGCATACACATCAAAATTGCCAAAAGTAACTACCCTTAAGCCTTCATTCTCCCGGACCACGGGAAATCTCAGATTATCGAGCTCATTTTTTACATCCGCACGAGTAAACGGCTTCAAAATATATCCGCTTGCATGAAGATTCATCGCCTCAAGCCCATACTCTTCATGCGCAGTCACAAAAATGATATTGATGTTATTACGTATATCTTTCAATTTCCCGGCGAGCTCAATTCCGTTCATTTCCGGCATTGAGATATCCAAAAACGCTATTTCCGGCATATATTTATCGGCTATCTCCAGAGCTACACTCGGCAAATTTGCTTCAAATATCTCATAATCGGAGTCCGACATAATATCTTTCAATTCTTTTATAAGCGCAGCAGATGCCAAGATATCGTCATCCACGACCAGAATTTTCATTTGCATCTCCCCTTCCACGAGGTATACAGCAACTATCTCTCACACTTCCAGAAGAATGCACTGTAAGGAGGCAATTCACTTCCTCCTCCGAAATCATGCTCGGCACCGCTGATTAAATCAACAGCCTTACCGCAGCCCGCATCAAAATGAGCTGTATATGCATTTTCATCCATATTTATAGCAACAAGAACGCGCTCTCCGTCGCAACATCTCTGGAAAATACACTGTCTGTTGGTAAGTACAATCTGTCTGAAATCACCATAGTTCAAAGCCTTTGAATTCTTCTTAGCCTCTGCCATCTTAGCTATAAAATCGGTAAGATCGTTCCATTCAGGCTTTTCAAAGCATGCTCTGAGTGCAGGATCTCCTTCCTCCTTACGAGCCTTTGCTCCCCATTCACTGCCGTAATATACAATAGGAATGCCCGGCATACCAAAGCACATTGCATATACCAGCGGGATATGCTTTTCATTTGACAGAATAGAAGCAATTCTGGTCACATCATGATTGTCACAGAAGCTGAAAAGATGCGAGCCTCTTGCAACAGTCCAATCTTCAGGTCCAAACATTCTTGCCAGTGAGTGAATAATCTCAAACATATTATAGCTGTTAAACGCAGAATAGATTCCCTTGTAGCACTGATAGTTAGTCAGTGAATGGAACTGCTTTGCCTCCAACATTTTTCCGTATTCTCCGTGGAGCACCTCACCCACCAAGAAGAAATCCTGCTTAATACTGTCACAATGTCCGCGAAGTCTTCTGCAAAAATCATCATTCAGGCAATATGCAACATCAAGTCTCAGACCGTCGATATCAAATTCCTTGACCCATCCCGACACACAGTCAAAAATATGTCTTACCACATCCTCATTATAAAGGTTAAGCTTTACCAGATCGTAATTGCCCTCCCAACCTTCATACCAAAGGCCGTCATTGTAATTGGAGTTACCGTCAAAAGCGATGCGCGAAAACCAATTTACATACGGAGAACTCTCTCTGTTTTTCAATACATCCTGAAAAGCCCAGAAGCCTCTTCCCACATGATTGAACACACCGTCCAATACTACCTTGATTCCGTTCTCATGCATCTTTTTGCATACAAGTGCAAAATCCTCATTGCTTCCGAGTCTTGTATCAATCTTGCTGTAATCGCGGGTATTGTATCCGTGAGTATCCGACTCAAATACCGGTGAAAAATAAATCGCATTGATTCCCATACTCTTAATATGAGGAATCCAATCGATCACCTTCAAAATCCTACTCTCAGCCACACCATCATTTTCAAACGGCGCACCACAAAATCCAAGTGGATAAATCTGATAAAAAACACTCTCATATGCCCACATATTATTTCACCTCCGTGTGATGTAATTATGTACTTTCAATTTTCCCATAAAGAGCACTAAAAGTAAACGCTGTGTCAGCACGAAATGGTTTACATAGTTTTCAGCAATATCGCATGTTATTTTAAATAACGACATTATTTTTTGCAAGGATGACACACAGGTATACACAGGACTCATGTGTCATAAACATCTGTTATTTACGGTGCTTTCAGCTATAATCCACAGTATCCACAAAGTTATCCACATCTGTCATGCATGTCATTAATTGCAAGTTTTTGATGTCATATATTTCTTTTTTGCAAGAATTGTGTCATTTTTAAATGTGCATTAGTTTACATAATCCAATCACTACAAAAGGTATTTTTCTGTCTGTCAGTTTTTTAACACATCGTCTTATTGCCTTAAAAGCACAAAAAAGGAAGGAGATATACTCCTTCCTCGTCATTTTTTGAAGCTCTGTGAGCCGCTAAACGCCTCCCCAGAAGTCTGTTAGCCTGTCATAGACTGTGTTTATCGTAACTCTGGACGCGTTAATCCACTCCCTCGGGAACAATTTATTGTAATTATTCTGCAAAAACCTTTCATCCAACAGTGCTATCACGCCTCTATCTTGCTCTGTTCTTATGACTCTTCCCGCTGCCTGAAGCACCTTGTTCATTCCAGGATATCTGTACGCGTAGTCAAAACCACTGTCATCTTCTTCATCAAAATGTGCCTTCAAAAGTTCTCTTTCAAAGCACACCTGCGGTAGTCCTGTTCCTATGATCACAGACCCTATCAAGCGGTCTTCCTTCAGATCAATTCCTTCGCTGAATATACCTCCCAGCACACAGAACGCCGTGATATTATCACTCATTCCGAACAACTCCAGAAAATTCTCTCTGTCCGTTTCAGACATTGTTTCCTGCTGAATAATACACTCCTCATTTTCCTTAGCAAACATCTCGCGATATATATCAAAAACATTTCTCATAAATGCATGTGATGGGCAAAAAATCATATAATTACCCTTCTTCGAGTGAACCACTTCATCCACATAACATGCAATCTTTCGATATTCGTCCTCGGACCTTCTCGTATATTTGCTTGTCACATCCGCCGCCAGCAAAACAACACTGTTTTTAGGGTCAAACACCGATTTAGCATAAACTTCATAGTCTGTGGGGTCACCGCCCAACAGTTTTTTATAATACTGTATAGGCAGAAATGTCGCAGAAAAAAGTATCGTACTCCTTCCAAACTTCATACATTCTTTGAGATTCTGCGCCGGATTCATGCAGAACAGCTTTACCATAAATCCACCGTCGTCATCAACCTGCGAATACATGGTATAGTTTTCATCCATTATTTCGTATGTCTGTAGGAAATGCGATACATCAAAAAAGAAATCAAGCAAATCCGACATAACATCAGGAGTATGCTGCTCTCTCTCTTCCAGATAGTTGCTTATTATCGCATACACCCTATTCAGTGGCTTAACAAACTTATCTATCTCATACAGGACCATATTCCGCTCACATTCGCGCTTCATCTCAAGCAATACCTTATTGCAGCGTTCAAGCTGAGCCACCAATTGCTCAGCATATCCGTTTCTGACAAATAAACTCTTGCCGCTATGCTTCTTTTTGCCTGTAGACATATACAATGTGTCGAGCGTCTCATCATCAAGCTGTCCCAGTCCAGCAAGTTCATTGCCGGTGTTAAGGTCAAGCGACAACTGTCCCTCAATCTGGTCCTTTTTTCGTCCTGAGGTCTCAGCCAGAATCGTCTGCTTGATACTGCGTCTAAGCTCCATGAACTGCTCCTTAAACAGTACCGCACTGTACATATCCCGTCCACGCTCCAGCAGATTATGGGCCTCATCTATCAGGAATATATTCTCTCCATCTGCTGCACCTTCCCCGAAGAATCTCTGAAGCCTAGCATGCGGATCAAAAAGGTAATTGTAATCACAGACTATACCGTCTGCAAAAAGAGTTGCATCCAATGTCAATTCAAATGGACAGACCTTATATTTATGTGCGTACTCTTCGATGATGTCCCTCGTAAGCACCTCATTTTCTGTCAAAAGTGCATACAGTGCTTCATTTATTCTGTCATAGTGTCCGGCTGCATACTCACAATTCTCGGGATTACAATCCTTAACCTCGCAAAAGCATATCTTTTCTTTTGCAGTAATCACTACACTTCTGAACTTGAGCCCCCGCTCTCTGAGCAATGAAAAAGCCTCGCTCGCTACAGTCCTCGTAATTGTTTTAGCTGTGAGATAAAACAATCTCTCCGCCTTGCCAACGCCTATAGCTTTTATTGCCGGGAAAATAGTTGTTATAGTCTTTCCTACACCCGTAGGAGCCTCCAGGAAGAGCTTACGCTTATCATTGATTGTCTGATACACCTGTACAGCCAGTTCACGCTGTCCCGGACGATAATCAAATGGAAATTCCAGCTCAGCAGAGGATTCTCTCCTCTCCTTATATTGTCTGCATTTCAGCATACACCACTTATCATACTCATCAACCAGTCCGAGGAACCATCTCTCCAGTTCATCAAATACCAACTCATCGTAGAAATAACGAATTTCTTCTGTTTCGATATTGCAATAAGTGAGTCTGATTTTTACCGTTTCGGGGCGCAGTTCACGGCAATACATATATGCATAACATTTTGCCTGCGCCAGATGAACAAATACAGGCTCCTTCATCTTGTCCAGACGCCTGTATGTGCCCTTTATTTCATCTATCGTTATTCCTTCGGCATTAGATATAACTCCGTCGGCACGGCCCTCTATACTGAGCTCATACTCAGGTTTTGAGCATACAAAAAACAGAGGAACCTCGGCCGCATAATCCGGGCCCATTTTCCCCTGTATCATTTTGTGAATACGGCTTCCCTCCTGCATAGCTGTAAGCTCACCGCCACCACCGTGACGGTTATCAATATCTCCGCCTCGCAGGAGAAATTCAACCAGTCCACGTACCGATATATGAATCTGATATCTATTCTCTGCTATATCCAATTCAGACCTATTCCTCATCAACAGCAGTCAATACAACATACTTTTTGTTTGAAAATACCACCTTGTATCCTGCTTTATCCATATACTCCGCCAAGAGAGCCCATTTAACCTCTCCCAACATTGGAGCCTTTTCAATATTTATATAATCACAATATTTTGCATCAACTATAACAACCGGATATGCTTCACGGCGGCTGATAATCATAGCCTCTGCAGCCACAGCCTCCTCTGAACCTTCCTTGGCAATATTGTCCTTTATTACATTATTAAGACTTGCCTCAGCTTCAGCTTTACTTTTTGCAATCTTTTCCTCTGCCTCTGCAGCGGTATTTTCAAGATCCTGCACCAGTACACTCTTATTATATGAATCCAAATCAATCCAAGGATTAAATGCAGGTGTCATCTGCAGATAAAAACTCAGTGACGGAATATAACCATATGTAATCAGCTCATTATCCTGAAGTCCGGCTTCATTGATGAACAGATACAATTCTCCGTAGTTCGATGCCTTATCATAATTCATCCTTATTCCGTTCATCACTTTATCAGCGCCGACAGAATAATATGTATCCCATGCATTATGACCTTCAGTAAAAACAAATTCCTTACCGAATGTAACAATTTGGAAAAGACACAACAGCCCGAAAGCTGTCATCACAGCCTTTACAGGGAATAATGATACATAGCTCCACACCACTTCATAGACCTTTTTTCTTCTATTGGTCTCACGGTCAATCAAAGGATTCGTATAATTATAGCGACTGATACCCTCCCTGTCTTTAACTTCAAAAAGTTCCCCACAACTGTTAAGCAAAAAAGGAGCAATCAAAAACATATTACTTATCACCGGGAAGATACCTGTATTACTTCCTATAGGGGTAATCAGTATGACTATCAATACCAGTCCGCTCACCAACCTCATTTCAAGTGTATTAACCGGCTTAAATATCTGAACCAGGCACACGCATACCGAAATCAAAATCAATACGGCACATGGCATAAGTATTGATCCATACTCACCGTAATATCCGTACGAAAACTTCTTCTTAAAAAGCAGCCAAAAAACAGAGAGGACCGCAAAAACAGCGGAAATAATATATGCTACTCCAAGGAAATTAAATCCTCTGCCAAACAATTTTATTCCTGCATTCTCTTTTAATTCAAACTGTATATCCAAATGCTTTGCAAGCGCACACAAAAGAATACCTGCCACAGCAAATACACACAGTCTGCTTGTCCAATAGCCGGCCTCTTTATACCACTTAATCAAGCCAACCAGCATAGAGGTCGCAGTATAATCAGACGCCTCATCCGTCATTGCGAAAAGTCTTTTTATAGCATCAAAATATGCATTAAAACCATACTTTATCCCGAAGAATAGCAACATACCTCCTACAGAAGCCAGGTAACCGCTCATACATAACAGAGTTTTCTGCATATATCTCCTGAAGCCTAACTTTCGCTCGCGACTCTTTATGTTCTTTTCTTCACCCTTGATTTTTGCCTCAGTCTCAAGTATTCCATACACCCATACCGCAAAAATCAGGACCGCCTCCGGAAGATTTGAAAATCTCACGAAAATATTAAGTCCCAGTATGATTCCTCCAATAAAGAGGCAGTAATTACGCTTTTTCAACAATCCGTAATACAGACATATAACCGTAGTCATCAGAAAATAATATGTCAGATAATTGTACAAAAGAGCTGTCGGACACCAACAAAGACTTATTGCTATAAATTCACCTGCAAAAACCAAAAACTTCGGCAGCTTAACCGATCTTGTCAAAAACATATATGCCGTTATAGAGCACAAAGACACTACCAACGCCGTGTAAAAATTCATTCCCAGCAAAGTCTTTCCAAAGGGAAGAAGCGTCAAAAGATGTCCCAGCGCATTGGACAAATATGTAGAGAAAAACCACATCGAATCCATTGAACCCAATCCCATGTACTCAAAATTGGCATAGTTATAGCCGGTATCCCACAAATCCAATCCTATGTGGATATGTCTGAGGGGATAGAGTGCCATGAACAGCACCATAAGTGCTTCCAGGGTTCTTCTCATAAATGGATGTTTTTTAAAGTAATTGTCTGTTTTGGTAATCATAACCCCACTCTGCGCTGCTTTTTATTTCCTTATATCTGTCTTCAATCAACACTGACTGTCATCTCATAAGCAAACGCATTATCTGTTTTATTTTATCACGAATACCCACTTTAGTATAGCAAAAGGCTGTGGGAAAAATCCCACAGCCTTCAATACTTTAATTATGCTCTTATCATTTGCAAGCAACAGCTGATTACAGATTTGAATAACCCATCAGGCTCTCATCAACTTCTCTTGCGCAGTCACGGCCCTCTCTGATTGCCCATACTACAAGAGACTGTCCTCTATGCATATCACCGGTAACAAATACATTTTCTACAGAAGTAGCAAACTTGCCGTTTCCGGTCTTAACATTTGTTCTCTCAGTAACCTCCACTCCAAACGCGTCGGTAACATACTTCTGCGCTCCAAGGAAACCTGCAGCAATAAGACAAATCTGAGCGGGGAGTTCCTTCTCACTGCCAGCAACCTCAACCATATTCATACGGCCGGTAGCTGCATCCTTCTCCCAGCTAAGTTCAACAACCTTAACAGCCTTAAGATTGCCCTTCTTATCCTTGATGAACTCCTTAACGGTGGTGCAATACATTCTGGGGTCATGTCCGTAGAGAGCGATTGCCTCCTGATGACCGTAGTCTGTCTTGCATACCTTGGGCCATTCGGGCCAAGGATTGTTCTCTGCTCTCTTATCGGGTGCCTTGGGCATCATCTCAAGAAGAGTAACACTCTTTGCACCGTGTCTGATAGAGGTACCCAGACAGTCGTTACCGGTATCACCACCTCCGATAATTACTACATCCTTGTCCTTGGTATCGATATATGTCTTGTCGGTAAAATCAGAATCAAGCAGGCTCTTGGTATTTCTGGTAAGGAAATCTACTGCAAAATAGATTCCTTCAGCATCTCTTCCGGGAGCCTTGATATCTCTGGGATTCGAAGCACCGCACGCAAGTACTACACGATCAAAATCATGAAGAAGCTTTGCAGGCTTTACATCCTTTCCGATATCGGTATTGGTTACGAAGTTAACGCCCTCGGCCTTCATAACATCAATCTTTCTGTCAATAATCTGCTTCTCAAGCTTCATATTGGGAATACCGTACATAAGAAGACCGCCGACTCTGTCTGCTCTCTCATATACAGTTACACTGTGTCCGCGCTTATTGAGCTGGTCCGCAACAGCAAGTCCTGAAGGGCCGCTTCCGATTACAGCTACACTCTTGCCGGTTCTTACCTGAGGAGGATTGGGAGCTGCATAGCCTTCTGCATATGCATTCTCAATGATAGCGTACTCATTCTCCTTGGTGGCAACGGGGTCACCGTTGAGACCGCAGGTACATGCACACTCACACAATCCGGGGCATACTCTTGAAGTAAACTCAGGGAAATTGCTGGTCTTCTTCAATCTGTAATATGCCTGTCTCCAGTTTCCGTTGTATACAAGGTCATTCCACTCAGGAATGAGGTTATTCAGAGGACATCCGCTGGTCATACCGCAGATCATCATACCTGCCTGACAAAACGGTACTCCGCAATCCATACATCTTGCACCCTGAAGCTGCTGCTTCTCCTTAGGAAGGTGCTCGTGAAATTCATTAAAATGATTAATTCTGCTAAGGGGTTCTTCGTCTTTGCTTACTTCCCTTTTATATTCCATAAATCCGGTAGGCTTTCCCATATCATTATCTCCTTATCATAATATCCCTATAGCCTCTCACATTTCGCCCCCAGGCGAAATGCTGTCGGCATAGCACTTCGTGCTATCCAGAATTTCTTCGAAATTCCGGGTTACTTTCTGGTGTTTGCGTAGAAGGCTTCAATCTGTGCCTGCTCGGCTGAAAGACCCTTCTCTTCCATCTGTACGATTGTGCTGAGAACTCTCGCATAATCATAAGGGATAATCTTCTTGAACTTAGGTACAAACTCATCAAAGTTGCTAAGGATTTCCTTACCCTTGCTTGAGTTGGTCTGAGCTACATGCTCCTGAATCATTGTCTTCAGCTCAAGAATGTCATACTTGTTAGATAATACAGTGGATGAAACCATTTCCTTATTAAGGTGCTTGTAGAGATCGTTGTGCTCATCAAGTACATAAGCAATACCGCCGCTCATACCTGCTGCGAAGTTCTTGCCGGTAGCACCGAGTACTACTACACGTCCGCCGGTCATGTACTCACAACCGTGATCGCCCACACCTTCAACTACTGCATATGCGCCTGAGTTACGTACGCAGAAACGCTCACCTGCAACACCGTTGATGAATGCCTTACCGCTGGTAGCACCATAGAGAGCTACGTTACCGATAATGATATTTTCCTCAGCCTTGAACTTACTTCCCTTAGGAGGATATACAATCAGCTTACCGCCTGAAAGACCCTTACCAAAGTAATCGTTTGAATCTCCGACAAGTTCAAGAGTAAGTCCCTTAGGAATAAATGCACCGAATGACTGTCCACCGGCACCGTTGCAAAGGATGTGATAAGTATCTTCAGCCACATCATCGCCGAGGCGCTTGGTAATCTCACTACCGAGAATAGTACCGAAGCTTCTGTCGGTATTTACAACATCAACCTCGATTGACTTCTTCTGCTTGTTGGTGATTGCCTTATCCAATGACTTAAGAAGTACCTTCTCATCGATAGTCTTCTCGAGTTCAAAATCATATACCTGCTTGGGATCGAAGGTAAACTTCATATCCTTTCCTTCATAAGGATTGTTAAGGATAATTCCGATATCTACCTTTGACTGCTTCTCATCAAGATTCTTTCTCATCTTGAGCAGTTCAGTGTGACCTACAAGCTCATCTACGGTTCTTACACCGAATTTTGCCATGTACTCTCTGAGCTCCTGAGCGATAAACTTCATGAAGTTTTCTACATACTCAGGCTTACCCTTGAAGTTCTTACGAAGCTCAGGGTTCTGGGTAGCTACACCAACAGGGCAGGTATCCAGATTACATACTCTCATCATTACGCATCCCATGGTTACAAGGGGAGCGGTTGCAAAACCAAACTCTTCTGCACCAAGGATTGCTGCTATAGCTACATCACGACCGCTCATAAGCTTACCGTCTGTCTCAATACGAACCTTATTTCTCAGACCGTTCTGAATAAGTGTCTGATGTGTCTCTGCAAGACCGAGCTCCCAAGGAAGACCTGCGTTGTGGATTGAGCTTCTGGGTGCAGCACCGGTACCGCCGTCATAACCGCTGACAAGAATTACCTGTGCACCTGCCTTTGCAACACCTGCTGCAACGGTTCCTACACCTGCCTCAGATACAAGCTTTACGGAAATTCTTGCATCCTTATTTGAATTCTTGAGGTCGTAGATAAGCTGTGCAAGGTCCTCGATTGAATAAATATCATGATGAGGCGGAGGTGAAATCAATGATACGCCGGGTGTTGAATGACGTGTCTTTGCAATCCAAGGATATACCTTTCCTCCGGGAAGATGTCCACCTTCACCGGGCTTAGCTCCCTGTGCCATCTTAATCTGAATTTCCTGTGCACTTACGAGATAGTGGCTGGTTACACCGAATCTACCTGATGCTACCTGCTTGATTGCAGAGCAACGATCAAGTCCGTCGGCACCTACTGTCATACGCTCGTAATCCTCACCACCTTCACCTGAGTTACTCTTACCGTGAAGTCTGTTCATGGCAATAGCCATGGTCTCGTGAGCTTCCTTTGAAATCGAACCGTAGCTCATCGCACCGGTCTTAAATCTGGTAACGATTGATTCTACTGACTCAACCTCGCTGATATCAATACCCTTCTCAGGGAAATTGAATTCCATAAGTCCTCTGAGATTCTTAACTGAATTCTCATCGTTAACAAGTGCGGTATACTGCTTAAACATTTCATAATCACCGCGCTTGGTTGACTCCTGCAGCATGTGAATGGTTGCAGGATTGTAAAGATGCTCATCAGCACCGCTTCTCATCTTGTGATGTCCGGGGCTGTCGAGGGTCAGGTCATTTCCGAGTCCGAGAGGATCGAATGCCTGTGAGTGAAGCATATCAACCTGCTTCTCGATGTCCTTGAGGCTCATACCACCGATTCTGCATACAGTGTTGCAGAAGTACTTGCCGACAACGTCCTGATCAAGACCGATAGCTTCGAAAATCTGTGAACCCTGATATGACTGAATGGTACTGATACCCATTTTTGAAGCGATCTTAACGATGCCGTGAAGAACTGCATTGTTGTAATCGTTAACTGCTGCATAGTAATCCTTGTCGAGCATATGATTCTCGATGAGTTCCTTGATTGAATCCTGTGCAAGATAAGGGTTAACAGCACAAGCACCGTAGCCGAGAAGAGTTGCAAAATGATGTACTTCTCTGGGCTCACCGGTCTCTACGATAATAGCAAGACGTGTTCTCTTCTTGGTGCGTACCAGATACTGGTTAAGTGCTGATACAGCGAGAAGTGAAGGAATTGCTACATGGTTCTCATCTACTCCTCTGTCTGAAAGGATGAGAATGTTAGCGCCGTCTCTGTATGCTCTGTCAGCCTCTACAAAGAGTCTGTCGATAGCCTTCTCAAGGCTTGTGTTCTTATAATAAATAATCGGAACAACCTCTACCTTGAAGCCTTCCTTCTTCATCATCTTAATCTTTAAGATATCGGTGTTGGTAAGGATAGGGTTGTTAATCTTCAATACGTTACAGTTCTCTGCCTTCTCCTCAAGGATGTTTCCTTCAGGTCCTACATATACTGTAGTAGAAGTAACTACTTCCTCACGAATAGCATCAATGGGAGGATTGGTTACCTGTGCGAAGAGCTGCTTGAAATAGTGGAACAAAGGATGAACACTCTTTGAAAGTACAGGAAGAGGTGTATCTACACCCATTGCTGCGATAGCTTCTCCACCGGTCTTAGCCATAGGAAGAATGCTTGTCTTGAGTTCATCATATGTATAACCGAATGCCTTCTGAATGCGCTGACGCTCTTCATAGGTATACTCGGGTACTCTCTGGTTGGGGATGCTCAGATCCTTGAGCTCTACAAGGTTGCTGTCGAGCCACTCACCATAAGGCTGGCTTGAAGCATATTTCTCCTTGAGTTCCTCATCATCGATTACTCGGCCCTTAACAGTATCAACGAGAAGCATCTTACCGGGACGAAGTCTTTCCTTTACCTTGATGGTAGAAGGATCGATATCAAGTACACCTACCTCTGATGAAAGGATAAGTGTGTCATCGTCAGTGATCATGTATCTCGAAGGACGAAGTCCGTTACGGTCAAGTACTGCACCCATGATATCTCCATCTGAGAAAAGGATTGATGCAGGTCCGTCCCAAGGCTCCATCATGGTTGCATAATACTGATAGAAGTCTCTCTTGTTCTGAGACATTGCCTTATTGTTAGCCCAAGGCTCAGGGATAGCAATCATTACCGCAAGAGGAAGTTCCATACCACTCATGAGGAGGAACTCAAGAGTATTGTCCAGCATAGCTGAGTCTGAACCGGTCTTGCTGATTGCGGGAAGAACCTTGTGGAACTGCCCCTTGAGGTACTCAGATTCCATGTTCTCCTCACGAGCACTCATCTTGTCTGCGTTACCGCGGATGGTGTTAATCTCACCGTTGTGAACCATGAGACGGTTCGGATGAGCACGCTCCCAGCTGGGATTTGTGTTGGTAGAGAATCTTGAATGTACCATTGCGATAGCTGACTTGAAGTCCTCACTCTGAAGGTCTGCGAAGAAGGTTCTAAGCTGACCTACAAGGAACATTCCTTTATATACGATAGTTCTGCTTGAGAATGAAACTACATATGTATCATCGGTAGACTGCTCGAAAAGTCTGCGGGCGATGTAAAGCTTTCTGTCGAACTCAAGTCCCTTCTTTACATCAGCGGGCTTTTTAACAAATCCCTGCATGATGCAAGGCATACACTCTACTGCCTTGTGTCCAAGTACATTAGGGAAGGTAGGAACTTCTCTCCATCCGAGGAATTCAAGTCCTTCCTTTTCTACGATGATTTCAAACATCTTCTTAGCCTGGTTGCGGCGAAGCTCTTCCTGAGGGAAGAAAAACATTCCGACACCGTACTCACGCTCATTTCCGATCTTAATTCCAAGTGCCTCGGTAACCCTTGCAAAAAACTCATGAGGAATCTGAGCAAGAATACCAACACCGTCTCCGGTCTTGCCTTCTGCATCCTTACCTGCTCTATGCTCAAGGTTCTCAACAATCTTAAGCGCGTTCTCAACTGTAGCACGGGTCTTGTTACCATTAATATTTACACAAGCTCCGATACCGCAATTGTCATGTTCGAATTCTTCCCTATATAAAGGTGACTGAGGAAGGTCTCTCTTTACGTCAAACATGTTTTCATTCTCCTTTACCACTGTAGTCATTACTAAAATGTCGATCCAAAATCAATCAAAAATATGATCAATTCAGAAGCTTCTATGCTTTGCTGTCATTCCCGATGTAATGCTATGATGTCAATCCTGATGTCTTACTTTAATGTCTTTCCCGGTGCCTTACTGTGATGTCTTTCCTGCTGCCGCTACATTAAAGCATAGAAAAAAGCCGCAAGGGAGCTATCTGCGCTCCTTTGCGACTTTTCTGTATCATAATACTATTTTAATCAAATGTAAACTCCGACTATTTGCTAAATTATCTGACTATTTGTCAATTCTCGCATAAATCCTTATTTGCATATACAATTCATCAAATATTCGCTCTATTCATTAATCATCAAACACAATTCGCTGTTTATTTGCTGTTTATTTCTTCTTTAATCTAAATAACATTACAAGGCTTACTGCCGCAAGAACCAGCATCACCGCTGCCGCGGGCCAATTCACAATGTTGGGATTCTTCGAAGCAATATATGAAACCGTATATGTTGAAAGATTGGCAATCACATGTACTGCCACCGCTGCCCAGAAGGTTCCGAAATATTCATACAGCCATACCATCATGAAGCCAAAGACAAATGCATACGTTCCCTGCACGATATTACCATGATATACACCAAACAGCGCAGACGTAATAAGCATGGCCACCGATATAGGAAAATAACGTCTGAATGCGCCGTACACTATACCTCTGAATATCATTTCCTCTGCCAGAGGCGCCACAATGCCGTACACTATCAGTCCAACCGCAAACGAACAGCTGTACTGAATGGCTGCAACTTCCTGATAAGCTTCTGCATTGGCTGTGATACCTATCTTGGCCACTGCAACCTGCATTCCGAGATTAGCTGTCAGTGCCAGCACTGCTCCCAATATGTACTGCCATACCGTAGGACTCATCGGATGAAGCAGATAAGAATCTCTCTTTGTTGCTTTTATATATCCGATTGCAGGATATATAAAAGCTGCCGCAGCAATAACATATGACAAACCTATATTAACAGTCTGCAGATTCTTTAAAAACAAATCTATGCTGTCATCAGCTATAAGTCCGGAATCGGCAATCCATGGAATTATAAAAAACAACACAACTTCAAATCCAAATTCCAACACTCTTCTGAGTGACAAAAAGCCCAGCGTCGCCGCCAGAAGAAGCAAGATGGTCTTGCCCGGCATAAGTGTCAGTCCGTCGCCCTTCTTTCTCGCCACACGTCCCTGAGAAGCCTTATAGGTCTGTCTCATCAACAGCTCTTCAAGTTCCTTGGGCGTAAACACTATATAGTCTGCGTGAGCTTCCACCAGCTCCTCATAGTCACCGTAACCGTAAGCCACTCCGATTGACTCAACGCCCATTTTCTTGGCACCGATACAGTCAAACTTTCTGTCGCCTACCATATATACCTGCGTAAGGTCTATTTTTTCTTTGCTTCCGAAAAGCTTAATCAATGCATCGTTAATAATCTCTGCCTTGTCGGTATGTGTACCGTCGAGATTACTTCCTTCCATCGCGTCAAAATATTTAGCCAATCCAAAGTGCTGCATTATCTTCTCGACAAATACCGCAGGTTTGGACGAAGCGACCGACAGCTTGAAGCCGTTTTTCTTCAATGTCTTGAGCATATGCTTGATGCCCGGATAGACCTTATTCTCATACAGACCGACTGTAGAAAAACGCTCTCTGTACTTCTCTAAGCCCTTCTTCGCATCCTCATCGGAAAAATCATAAAACTCCTTGAAGCTGTCTAAAAGCGGCGGTCCTATAACCTTCTCAAGATTATCCAGATTCGGCTCATGTATTCCAAAAGATTCCAAAGCATATTGGAAACATGTACATATTCCAATCTTGGGATCTGTAAGCGTTCCATCCAGATCAAACAATATATACTTCTTATACTTTTCTGCCATATTTATTCCCAATATCCTTAAAAGCTTCTGATTTCATCATCGGAATCATCAGTGTTCTCTATCTTTACCACCTTGACGTCATAGCTCACGGATGAATTGACCTCAACGTGTGCAATATCTCCTACCTTTTTACCGAGGAGCGCCTTGCCCAGAGGTGATACATTGGTAATCATTCCACTGATGGAATCTGCTCTTACAGAGGTTACAATCTTGTACGTCTCTATCTCTCCGTCCTCGACAAATTCAATCGTAACAGTATTATTTAGACCAACTTCGTCCTCTGCCGAATCATCAGGAATAACCTCTGCTGTTCTAATCATTCTCTCGAGATATCTGATTCTGCTGTCATTCTGACGCAGGAATTTTTTAGCTGCGTAATACTCAAAATTTTCAGATCTGTCACCCTGTGCTGCTGCCTCTTTTACATCCTGAGCAGCCTGCGGGCGGATAACAAGCTTTCTGTGCTCTATCTCCGCTTCCATCTTTTTGATATCCGATTCTGTCAGCTTATCGTACATAACAATCCACCTCTCATTAGTCTCGCATCAATCCAATGCCATGTATTGCATCAAATCAACACCATTCCACCGATTTATTACCCTTACATTAAAGAAGCAAAGTATGTACTGCTTTACATACTTTGCTCATATTTATCTTACTTTGCCAGCAGATAAACGGTCACACCGATCACTGCCTGAATAATCGCAAATCTAAACACACACTGTGTGTTGGACCAATTGTTAACCTTTCTCACCTGATCATGAAGAGGAGTTCTCACATTCTTGAGAATCTTGATCTTCAGGAATCTGAGCAAGAATACCTTAACCAGTCCGAGTCCTCCGTCCAGTATCAATACAATTGCGACAGGAATATACAAAAGAGGTGCACCTGTCTTGAGCACCGCAATTGCGATAAACAAACCGATTGCTCTCGAACCCGCATCACCCATCATTAGTATACTGGGAGTAGCATTGAACCACAGATATGCAACAATCGCAAAAATCATAATAAGAATCTGAGGTGCAAAATCAACCACACCCATCTTCTTAATTAATCCGTATATCGTCATCAATGTAATGATTGACAATGTTCCCGACAATCCGTCGACACCATCGGCACAGTTGGTGACATTTATGCTCACCCATATCAAAATAACCGAGCAGATAGCAAACACCCATAACGGCATATGGAATGCCACTCCGCCGAATCCAAGCTGTACATAAGTCTCGTTATTGAACAAATATACCGCAGTGGTAAGCAAGGCAATCAACAAATCCAAGGCACCCTTGAGATACTCTCCCCAGGGTGATTTAGCCGCATCATCGAGGAAACCTGTGAGCATTGCTCCCGCTACAAGAAGCAGATAATAGATGTATTCCAGCTTCATAGGTGCCAATACAGCACTTACAACCACAAATACCAGAATAAATATAATACCGGCTCCTCTGGGCTTACCTGCTGATTTTTTACCGTCTACCGCAAAATCTCTTCCACCGTCCTTGGGAAGATATTTATGAAGGCCTCCGGTGAACATTGCGGTAAGCGCGAATGCTACCAATAATGCTACCGGCAACATATACTGCTGCACTGCTTCAGGAAGAATATTATAAAGCATACTTGCCTCCTAAAGTTCTGATAAAGTCTGCGAGCACCTTGGCTGCCTCAAGATGTGAAGCAGGTGAAGGATGGCAGCAGGATGCAATACCGTTTCTCTCAACATCCTGAGGTGCAAGGTATACATTGTAAACCTCGTTGAATCCACTCTTTTTCTTGAACTCTTCCACAGCCTTAACTTCTGAGCTGTACAAATTGTCACCCATAATACCGAAGGCACTGATAATGGTTGCCTTGGGGCGAACTCTGTGAACCTGCTCGAGAAACTCAACATACTTTTCCTCAAAGTGTGCACGCTTCTCAAGATTGTCCTGAACATAACTGTCATCGTTGGTTCCGAGATTAATAACTACTATATCGGGCTTGCGCTCCTTCTTGCACTCCCACGGAATCTTGGCCATCTCCATTCCGCGGAAATTATTGTAACTGTATGAAAAAATCTCATAATACGGAGGCACTAGCTCTGTGAGCTTAGGCACCCTGGGATTAGATGTATATCCTGAAATGATACCGTGTCCGCTGTATGATACCAGGCTGTAATCAGCATCCAACAGCTGAGCGGTGAGATACGCATAAGCTTTTGCACAGTTCTCTGTAGGAGTTGAAAAAGGATACAACTCGTTTGGAGTATCCGCACCATATCCACAGGTAATTGAATCACCTATGAACTCAATATATTTCTTAGACTTCTTGGTAGGCTTTACCGGAGGATTTACCTTAAAATCGACTCCTTCCTTTTGTTCAGCCTGTACTGTAATGGCTCCCAAACCGACAGAAGACATTCTAGGCTCGGAAAGCTTTACGATTCTAACTACATGCTTTTCAACAGGGAGCAGAGGATCGTCACCGAATACAACAAATGTCTCGTGCTCTTTTTTTATAACGGTATCGAGATGAACAATTCCATCCACTATTACCATTACTCTGGCCTGGTCTCTCCAAGGCTGAGGCTCAAACTCGGGAACTGTAGTGGTACTGTCACCGAAGAAATTCACGATAAGCATTTTTCCGGTATATGTGAATTCAACACCACTGGCAGAAAGACTCAACAATCTGCAATCGTCAAGCATAACGCTTCTTCCGAGCGGTCTTACAAATTCCTCTGTAGGTAAAAAAGAGAACACCTTCAACTTTTTCTTCTTAGCAGCCATAATAGATTCCTTTCGTCATTACAGGTTAAGTCCCTTGGCCTCATCGCATCCCATTACGATATTCATGCACTGTACTGCCGCACCTGATGCACCTTTTCCGAGGTTATCGAATCTGGCAGCAACCACTACTCGATCCTCGTTGCCGGTTACATAAATCTCGATTCCGTCCCAGCCTGAACATCCATCAGAATAAATCACTCCGCCGGCCTCAACATCTGCGCCGAAGGGCATTACCTTGATGAACTGCTCGCCCTTGTAGAATTCAGCGAACATATCTCTGATTTCTTCGGGAGTCTTCTTGGTCTTAAGCAAATCTGTGTACAGGGGAAGCTGTACTACCATTCCACTGTAATAATCTGTTGTAAGGGGTGAGAAAAGTGGCTGACGAGTCAGTCCTGTAATCTTCTGCATCTCCTTCAAATGCTTGTGAGTCTGTCCCCAAGCATACATTCTTGCAGAACCATACTTTTTGTCTCTGTCGGGGTTCTCATACTCTCCGATCAGCTTCTTGCCGCCTCCACTATAGCCTGATACCGCAAATACAGATACAGGATAATCGTTAGCGATAATATTCTGCTCAACAAGAGGATATGCCAATGTGATAAATCCGGTAGCATAGCAGCCGGGTACGGCGATTCTCTTGCTGTTCTTAATCTTATTTCTAAACTTCTCGCCCAGCTCGGGATATCCGTAAGCCCAATCCTCATTGGTTCTGTGAGCGGTTGAAGTATCGATGATGATGACATTCTCATTGGTTACCAGCGATACTGCCTCAATTGCTGCAGCATCGGGAAGACATAAAAATGTAATGTCTGATGCATTGATATATTTGCTGATTTCTGCAGGATCCTTGCGTAGCTCGGTGGGAATCTTCAAAAGCTCGATATCGTCTCTTCCCTCAAAGCGCTCAAAAATTCTAAGTCCTGTGGTTCCTTCGCTTCCATCAATAAAAATCTTAGTCTTCATAATAATTCCTCGTTAAAGTTAACTTTAAAATAAATAAAAGCATATTCTGTATTATTTTAACACAAATATGCTTTGTATTCACTATTTATTACCTAATAACCTGACTGAAAAAATCGCTTTATTTTGCAAATTTAATCAGCATTTTCACTATTTTTAGTCAATTCCCAAAAGGCAAGCGCACTGGCTGCCGCTACGTTCAGCGAGTCAACATCATTGCTCATAGGAATCATCACCGTATAATCACACGCCTCTATGGTTTCCTTCTTGAGACCATAGCCCTCGGAACCCAACAAAATCGCTAATTTGTTTTCGGCTCTGAGCTTTTTGTCATTAATACCGATTGCTCTGTCATCGAGAGCCATCGCAACAGTAGCAAATCCCATCTCCTTCAACATCTCAAATCCTTGCTCAGGCCAGATCACCCTCTTGCCGTCAGGCAGTGCCTTCCGGTCCCCTATAACCGTCCACGGAACCTGGAACACAGTACCCATACTCACACGGACCGCTCTTTTATACAACGGATCGCAGCTGTCTGTAGTGAGCAACACCGCATCAATTCCCAGCGCCGCAGCATTTCTGAAAATCGATCCGACATTGGTCGGATTGGTCACATCGTCAAGTACAGCTATTCTACGTGCCCCCTTGCATATGCTCTCTACTGAGGGCAACATCTTGCGCTTCATTACACACAGTACTCCACCGGTCATATTATAGCCGGTAAGCTGCTTTAACACGTCGTACTCCGCCACATAGACCGTCATGTCCGGTCTGTCTCCCAGAAGCTCCTCTACAGCCTTCAGACACCTGTCCTCTATGAGTGCCGATACAGGTTCATAGCCTGCTGCTAGCGCCCTCTCAAGCACCTTCATACTTTCAGCCAGAAACAATCCGGGTTCGGGCTCATAATAGTGCGCCAATATATTTTCGGGAGTACTCGTAAAAAGCTCCAACCTTGAATCATTAACATCTGTAATAGAAATCATACGTCATCTCCAACTATGCACCAATGTCTCAATATCCCAGATACTTGAGGAACCCGTTCAAGCCCTCAACAGTATCTCTATAGGTAGCATCGAAGTCATCAGTATACCACGGATCGGCTACATCGCGCGAACTTCCCGCAAAAGAAAGCAGCTTAAATATCTTCTGCTCAGGATCTCCACCTGCGATACGATTCATATTATTGATATTCCATCCGTCCATTCCAATCAAATAATCATAATTATCATAATCAGCCTTAGTCATCTGAACGGCTCTGTGCGGAACCACCGGTATTCCCACCTCTCTCAATTTGTTGACCGTACCGTAATGAGGTCCGTTTCCAATTTCCTCACGACTGGTCGCCGCCGACTGTATATAAAATTCATTTTCTATGTGGCGTTGCTTGACCATGTGAGTAAAGACGCTCTCACACATCGTGCTTCTACAAATATTTCCATGACAAATAAAGAGCACGCGCGTTTTCATAATTATTCCTCCTGTAAAGCCTTATTTTGCCGTAATATGCCGTGTTTTGCCACTTTCAAAAATGTACAAAGTATTGTTACAATGCCACATGACGTTGATTTTTAGTACATATCTTGGCATATCGTGGCAAAATAGGGCAAATCGATACACTCATTCGTAGTAGAAACGTAGTCAAAATAAAGTATGTTACTACTCTCATTTTGAAGGTTTCATTTGAAGCCTATGAACCCTAAAAGAGGGGCATTTTTGCACCCTGGGGGTTAAATCTAACGAAAGCGAGTGTATGTCAAATAAAATCCTATAACTTATAATGCATAAAGTTGCCGTTATGCTTAAACCCAAAATCGGTATATAGCTTAACACCCATATCTGATGCCGTAATCTGAACAGTACCACAACCATATTCCTTAGCTTCATTTACAACTCTTGAAAGCAATTCCTTTGCTATACCTTTTCTTCTGTAATTCGGATTAGTAAACATACTGGAAAGCAAACCTATTCTTCCAGAAGGACATCCAAAATATGGTGGCTTTTCAACAAAAGACATTCCACTTGTACCAATTACCTTATCTCCATCCATTGCTAACCACGATACAAATGTTCCATCAGCCATATGTCTTTTATAATAGTCTTTCAACGCTGGAGCCA
>JAKSRV010000079.1 GCA_024403435.1 Lachnospiraceae bacterium | reverse complement strand
ATATCCTGAACGGTATCACGATAGCCGTAACCATTTCTCTCTCCACAGTAGATAAGAGAAGCTGCTCTTGACCATGTGAAGGTGATGAAGCACTGATATGCGTTCCATACGTTAATCATATTGTTGAACTCTTCTGAAGGAGTCTCAACAGAGAAATTATCAAGCTTTGCGTGCCAATACTTCTTAAGAGTCTCTACTTCCTTCTCTACTACAGAAGCATCCTCATACTTAGCGATAATCTCGTTAGCCTCGGTATTGCATCTCTGTCCGAAGATATAGGTAAGTGTCTTTGACTCTCCTGCTGCGAGCTCAATATCAGACTGAAGAGCACCGCAAGAGTTAGCATTGAAGTTGAGTGCGTTATCGCACTTTCCTGACTCTACAGCGATAGGATTTGCATAAGTTCTGTAAGCACCGATGAACTTATCAAGTGATCCGTTGTAAGCATCTACCTTTGCTCCTGCAAGTCCAAGGAAACGCTCTCTGTGGTTTGAACCGGTCTCATCCTTGCCTGAGTTCTCGTTGATGTGCTGAAGAATCTTATTGCCCTCAAATGAGGTACGGGTAATGAACTGGGTATACTGAAGGTTTACCTGGTCCTGATTGTAGTTGCTGTCACTGGTAAACTCGATAAATCCGTATACAGAAAGCTTACGAGGCTTGTCTGAGGTATTGGTTACCTTGCAGCTCCATACTTCATAGGTAGCATCCTGAGGTACATAATATGTAGTCTTAGAATTGATACCTGCATAATCGGTAGTAATAATGGTATAAGCAGTACCATGCTGGCAGGTAGTCTTGTAGGTATCAAGGGGCTTGCCTACAGGCTGCCATGTTGCTGACCAATAATCAGCGGTGTCATTGTCGCGAAGATAAATATATCTTCCGGGAAGTGACATCTTAGAATTGAAACGATATCTTGAAATACGTCCGTTCGCACCACTCTGAACGAAGCTGTATCCGCCTGCGTTATTTGAAATGATAGCGCCGTATGCGGGTGATCCAAGGTAGTTACACCAAGGTTCGGGGGTGTCGGGACGAGTGATTACGTACTCCTTAGCGGCAAGATCGAAATGTCCGTACTGCATTAAAAAAATCCTCCTGTAAATAAATGTTTTGCCCGTCAGTCTTCTTTCCCAATATCAGACTATCGACGAGCAATTGATTAATATTTCTGCCTTGTTTGGCATATTAACTTTATTCTATATGTAACAAAAAACTAATACAAGTGAAAAAAATCTAAATTTTGTCAATAAATTTCAAACCTTGCATCATATAGCTCGAAAAAGGGGCTATTAATATCAATATCGTAATTAAGCGAAACCCCATCCCATAATTCATTATTGAGATTTTTCACCAGTCCCGCGACGAAAGCATCATACTCATCCTTGAACGCAATCTGTCTTCTCTCTTCGACGAGCACTGCTTTATTGGCCTCCGTCTCCGCGCGGTCAAGAGTGCTTATACACTTGAATATATGCAATCCTGTCTCAGTCTCTACAATTGAGCTGATTTGACCTGTTGCAAGATTAAACACCTCAATCTCTATGGCTCTGTCCATCACACCTCTGCCGAAGGATAAAATTAAAGAATCCTCATCACTGTACTCTGCCGCCAATGCCTCAAAGTCCTCTCCTTCCTCAGCCTGCTGCTTTATTTCCATCGCCTTATTGTATATTTCTGCTTTTTGCTCCTGGCTGTACATTACAAAGTTGCCGGCTCCGTCATATACACCCGTTGCCATAAAAATATGCTGTACTACTACTGTACGGGCCTCATCATCACTGATTTCGGGATTTATCCCCTCAATCACCGCTTCATATACCCTGTCCGCCATTGCATACTCGGTATACATTGTCACCAGCAATTCCCTGGTAACTCCCATATACTCAATCTGTGCCTCTGTCAGCCCCGAAATGTAATCATCTGCGGCGCCTTCGACCTTCTCGATATCCTCATCGGAAAGAACCACTCCCTTGGATACTGCAAGAAGATACATGGTCTTAACCTGAGCCATTCTGGCAAGCACTGTGTCCTTGACATTTTCCTCCATGGTAACTCCGTCAAGTTCCGCGTCCCAGATTCCTGTACCATACACTTTTTCATACTGATTCTGAATGTCAATCAGGTAGACCATCATCTCAGGCATCGTGCACCTGGTGTCACCGATAATAAATATATCGTCCTTACCAAAACCGGTAGTAAGTACCACCTTCGTTCCGCAGCCGACCATAGCAAGCATCATTGCCATTACAAGCACAACTGCAATTATTCTTGTCACTGTCTTGTTTATTATTTTGTCTATAAACTCTTTATTCATAATACATTTTCTGCTGCATTACTTTTCTGTCTGCATTCCTGCGCTTACCTTCTCAAGGCTGTCCAGTAAAGCCTGAGTCTCCGACACAGTCTGATTGTAAGAATCAGCAGTATCATTAAGAACATCCTTCTCATCGTCGTCATCCGAATCCGACATAGCGATTGAATTAAAATGTCCCTCCATCAGCTTAGACAACACCTCACGTCCACCGCTCGATCCCAATAAATCATCTGAAAGTGCCTGTAAATCACTGTCGGATGCATTCTTAATTACTGTATCGAGCACCGAACCGTCAAGAGCCGCAGCCAATTTCTTAAAATCAGCCACCTTCTTGTTGTCTTCAACTTCTCCTGCTGCCTTTTCCTTATAGCTTTCCGTAAGTTTTCCTACTTCTTCGCTCAATGCTTCGGAAAACGCATTGACATTCTGTCCTGATGTCGATACCTCTTTGGTATTGGCATTACCTACCGAGGTCATACTGCCCGCAGATGTCGTACTGCCAATCCCGGCTGTACTATATATCAATGACTGTAAATCACTTACATTCATTACATGTCCTCCATCATCATTATGATGCTTACTCGAGTAAATCACAGATACATTATATACTAATCTCGGGTCTTACCGCCACATAAAAATAGCATCCGCCGAGTCAGCCAAATATCACCCGACAGATGCTATTATTGTATTTTACTCGTAAAAATTACTGCGCAGAAACCGTCAACTCTCCGTTCCACTCATCGATTAAAATGGTACCGCCCTCACGAACCTTGTCCGCTAGAATAAGTCTGGCAGCCGCAGTTTCCACATATCTTTGAACATACCTCTTGAGAGGACGAGCTCCGTATACAGGATCGTATGCCTCCTCCGTGATATAATTAACTGCCTGCGGTGTGAGTTCAATCTTGATTCTCTTGTCCGCAAGTCTGTCATTAATCTCAGCAACTATCAAATCGATTATACCTGCAAGATTGTCCTTGGTAAGCGGTTTGAACAGGATAGTCTCATCCAATCTGTTGAGGAACTCCGGACGGAAATGCTGCTTAAGCTCAGCCATTACATCCTCTTCCGCCTCAGAGGTGATATTACCCTCATCATCGATTCCGTCAAGCAGATACTGTGCACCGATGTTTGATGTCAGTATCAGAATAGTATTCTTGAAGTCTACAGTTCTTCCCTGAGAATCGGTAATGCGTCCGTCGTCCAACACCTGAAGCAACACATTGAACACATCGGGATGAGCCTTTTCAATCTCATCGAAAAGGACTACGCTGTAGGGCTTACGGCGCACAGCCTCTGTAAGCTGGCCACCTTCTTCATATCCTACATATCCGGGAGGCGCTCCGATGAGTCTTGCTACGGAATGCTTCTCCATGTACTCGGACATATCAATACGGACCATATTATTCTCATCATCGAAAAGCGATGCTGCCAATGATTTAGCCAGCTCAGTCTTACCTACACCGGTAGGACCAAGGAACAAAAACGAACCGATAGGCTTGCTTGGATCCTTAATACCCGCTTTTGAACGAAGGATTGCCTCTGTCACACGGGTAACCGCTTCATTTTGTCCCATCACTCTGGTATGAAGTTCATCGTCCAGATGAAGCGTCTTGCTTCTCTCGCTCTCAGTCAGTTTTGATACCGGAATACCAGTCCAGCGTGAGATAATCTTGGCAATCTCATCCTCCTCAACTCTCTCATGCACAAGCTTCGGGCCGTCTCCGTTTTCAGCTTTTTCCTGCTTTTCCTCTGCCTCCGCAAGTTCCTTCTTAAGTGCGGGGAGCTTGGCATAGGTCAGCTCTGAAGCCTTCTCATAATCACCGTTTCTCTGTGCAATCTGAATCTGGTTGTTAACTTCATCAATCTGCTCACGCAGCTTAGAAAGCTTATCAACCGCGTTCTTCTCATCATCCCACTGTGTCTTCTGAACCAGGAATTTCTCCTTAAGATCGGCGAGTTCCTTCTGAAGTGCAGCAAGTCGGTCCTTGCTGAGCTGGTCATCCTCTTTCTTAAGTGCTGTTTCTTCTATTTCAAGCTGCATGATATGACGATTCATCTCATCAAGCTCCGCCGGCATAGAATCCATCTCTGTCTTAATCAGCGCACAGGCTTCATCAACTAAGTCAATTGCCTTATCAGGTAAAAATCTGTCGGATATATATCTGTTGGAAAGAACTGCAGCCGATACCAGAGCGCTGTCCAAAATCTTTACACCATGGTAAACCTCATATCTCTCCTTCAATCCTCGAAGAATTGAAATAGTATCTTCAACAGTAGGCTCCGATACCAATACAGGCTGGAAACGACGCTCAAGGGCAGGATCCTTTTCAATATACATTCTGTACTCATCAAGAGTAGTTGCACCTATACAATGAAGTTCACCTCGTGCCAACATAGGCTTAAGCATATTTCCGGCATCAAGTGCACCATCGGATTTACCTGCGCCAACGATAGTATGCAGCTCATCAATGAAGAGGATTATCTGGCCGTTACTCTTCTTGACTTCCTCGAGTACCGCCTTTAATCTCTCCTCAAATTCACCTCTGTATTTTGCACCCGCTACCAACGAACCCATATCGAGTGAAAAAATCTTTTTATCCTTCAGATTGCCGGGTACATCACCGCGTACGATTCTCTGCGCAAGGCCTTCTACAACAGCGGTCTTACCTACACCCGGCTCACCTATAAGTACAGGATTGTTCTTGGTCTTACGTGACAGAATTCTTACTACATTTCTGATTTCACTGTCACGACCTATTACGGGATCAAGCTTCTGCTGCTTAGCCTTTTCCACCAGGTCCTGACCATATTTTGCGAGAGTATCATATGTAGCCTCGGGATTATCGCTCATAACCTTCTGATTTCCTCTTACACTTGAGAGAACCTTAAGGAATCTGTCCTGTGTAATACCGTATTCGCCAAAGATTGCCTTCACTTCGGGATTGGGATTCTTAAGCATTGACAAAAACAAATGCTCAACAGATACATATTCGTCTCCCATAGCCTTGGCTTCATCTTCTGCATTAATGAGGACCTGGTTGAGATACTGACCTATTCTCAGATCTCCTCCTCTGACCTTCACCCTTTTCTGTATGCCCGACTCTACCCTTCTGCGGAAATGGTCGGTATCAATCTCCATTTTCTCGATCAATTTGAGGATTAAACTGTCATCAATATTGAGCAAGCTGAGAAGCAAATGCTCCTGCTCCACCTCCTGATTGCCGTATTCATAGGCAAGCTTTTCCAGACCATTGACAGCCTCCATGGACTTCTGTGTAAACTTATTAATATTCATAAGATCACCTCCCCAATCAATACACTAATAATAGCACACTCGAAAACATTTTATATTATCTTCTCAAGTTTCATGCTTTTGTTTGATTGTTCTATATCAAATATAACACCATTTCTTATACAGTCAACACAAAATTTATTAAATTTCCTTAATATTTTTTGTACAACTTATTAACTACATTATTGACACAAATTAATAACGAATGATATAATTTTTTCGTATTCTAAAGGACTCATTGATCTCACATATTTTTGTAAGTCATTAGTCATAATGGTTTACAAAAATATGTGATTTTTTTGTTTACTGAAAGAATCACAAATTATTATCAGGGTATTGAGAATACCCACATATGCTTAAGGAGGCACTAAAAAATGAACAAGGGAACTGTAAAGTGGTTCAACGCACAGAAGGGTTATGGCTTCATCACTAACGAGGCAGATGGCAAGGATGTATTCGTACATTTCTCAGGCATCAATGTTGATGGATACAAGACTCTTGATGAAGGCGCAGCTGTTACCTTCGATATCGAAGTTGACGATGCAAAGGGTAAGGAGCGCGCTGTTAACGTTACCGTTGTACGCTAATAGATAAAGCCCAAATCAAAATCCCGGATACTTAGGTATCCGGGATTTTTATATTTACTCTTCTGTGTTTTTTTCAAAGATACTGTCAATAACGGCATATATCTCATCTCTTCCCTGCTTGGTCTGTGCAGAGAAAGGAATAATAGTAGTTCCCTTCACACATTTGAGACCTTCTCTGATTAATTTAACCTGCTTTTGAATCTGGCTTCTGTTAATCTTGTCGAGCTTAGTCGCAATGATGATAGGCTCATAACCCTGATTACATATCCAGTCATACATCATACGGTCATTTGCCGAAGGCTCATGTCTGATATCTATCAATAAAAATACATATCGAAGCTGCTGAGACGTATGCAGATATCTCTCTATCATCTTACCCCATGCAGCTCTGGTTTCAACAGAAGCACTCGCATATCCGTATCCGGGCAGATCGACAAAATACAATTCCTTATTTATATTATAAAAATTGATAGTCTGTGTCTTACCGGGCTGTGAACTGGTTCTTGCAAGCGCTTTTCTGTTCACAAGACTGTTAATCAGTGATGATTTTCCCACATTACTCTTGCCGGCAAAAGCAACCTCAGGCATTTCATTATTGGGAAGCTTACTGGTTATTCCGCAAACTGTTTCGAGATCTGCTGACTTTATTACCATCCTATATCAACTCCATTACTTCTCATCATTGAGTCTGGTTACTTCGGGCTGCTTCTCTCCGTCGATAGACTCCTTGGTAACTCTGCAATCGGTAATGCTCTCATCCGAAGGAATTTCAAACATAACATCCATCATTGCATTTTCCATAATAGAACGAAGACCTCTTGCTCCGGTTTTACGCTCAAATGCCTTGTCCGCAATACTCTCAATAGCATCATCATCAAATGTAAGCCTTACTCCATCCATCTCGAAGAGCTTCTGATACTGCTTGATAAGTGCGTTTTTGGGCTCACGAAGGATACGAACCAACGCATCTCTGTCAAGACCATGAAGCGATACATTAATAGGCACACGACCTACGAACTCAGGGATAAGACCGAACTTAACGAGATCCTGTGTGCTTACTTCCTGGAGAATCTCATCCAATTCAAAGGTAGTCTTCTTGCTGATTTCTGTATTAAATCCGATAGCCTTACGGTCGAGACGGCTCTCGATAATCTTATCCAAACCATCGAATGCACCGCCACAGATAAACAGAATATTGGTAGTATCAATCTGAATAAGCTCCTGATGAGGATGCTTACGTCCGCCCTGAGGAGGAACACTTGCCACAGTACCTTCTACAATTTTAAGAAGTGCCTGCTGTACACCTTCACCTGATACATCACGTGTGATTGATACATTCTCACTCTTCTTGGTAATCTTATCGATCTCATCGATATATACGATACCGAGCTGAGCTCTCTCAATATCATAATCTGCTGCCTGAATAAGCTTGAGCAGAATATTCTCTACGTCCTCACCTACATAACCGGCCTCGGTCAATGTAGTAGCGTCCGCAATTGCAAAGGGCACATTAATAATCTTTGCAAGAGTCTGTGCGAGGTAAGTCTTACCTGAACCGGTAGGACCAACCATTAGGATATTACTCTTCTGAAGCTCTACATCGTCAATACCCTTGGGCGCAAGTACTCTCTTATAATGATTGTATACTGCAACGGAAAGAACCTTCTTTGCCTCATCCTGTCCGATTACATACTCGTCAAGAAATTCCTTAATCTGCTTGGGCTTCAAAAGATTGATATCCCCGGCTGCTGCGCCGCCGGTTGCTTCCTCTTCATCATCACCGAGTTCATCATCGATAATATCAGAGCAGATTCCGATACATTCATCACAAATATATATTCCGTTAGGGCCGGAGATCAGCTTCTTGGCAGATCTCTGACTCTTACCGCAAAATGAGCAACGGATATCATCTCCGCCCATCTTTTTTCCTGCCATAATCTAATACCTTTCAAAATAAATACTATACTTACTGAGCATCGTGAAGTGTGATAACCTTATCAACAAGTCCGTACTCTGCTGCCTCTTCAGCGGTGAGCCAGTTGTCTCTCTCGGTATCGGCACATACGGTCTCGTAAGGCTTTCCGGTGTTGTTTGCAAGGATTTTGTTCAGCTTCTCCTTGGTACGAAGGATGTGCTTGGCTGCGATTTCAATCTCAGTAGCCTGTCCCTGTGCGCCTCCGAGGGGCTGGTGAATCATAATCTCTGCATTGGGAAGAGCGAAACGCTTGCCCTTTGCTCCTCCTGAAAGAAGAAATGCTCCCATGCTGGCTGCCATACCGATACATACGGTAGAAACATCACACTTGATGTACTGCATAGTATCGTAGATAGCCATACCTGCGGTAACACTTCCTCCGGGGCTGTTGATGTAGAGGTGAATATCCTTCTCAGGATCCTCTGCCTCAAGGAAAAGCAGCTGTGCAACGATAATGCTTGCAGATACATCTGTTACTTCCTCACCGAGGAAAATAATACGATCCTTCAAAAGTCTAGAATAAATATCATAGGATCTCTCACCCTTACTGGTCTGTTCAATGACATAAGGAACCAAACTCATAAAATACCTCCTAAAATAAACTCGCCGACTGTCTACTGACAACGCGAAAAAACTATTGAACAATAATAAAGAGTGTTAGGCCTGTGCCATAAGCACATATGCTCTAACACTCTATATTTTACACTTAATCTCCCGATATACAATAAACCGGAAGTTTATATTTTCGGTTCAAATATGAACCCCTAATCACATCTGATAATCGATTACTTCTCTACAGCGTTGTCAGCAACAAACTCGAGAGCCTTCTTGATGATGATATCCTTCTCGATCTGCTTCTTGCCTTCCTCGCCTACCATATCAGCAATCTTCTCTTCGTCGATCTGATATGCTTCAGCCATAGACTTAAGCTCTTCCTTGTAATCATCCTCGCTTACAGTGATGTTCTCAGCTGCAGCTACTGCCTCAAGAACAAGTCTTGACTTAATTCTGCTCTCAGCCTGAGGCTTAACCTGCTCAAGGAGCTTGTCTACGGTAGCTCCGGTGAACTGCATGTACTGCTCCATTGAAAGACCCTGAGACTGCATTCTCTGAGCGAACTCATTAACCATCTGTCTCTGCTCGGTCTTGATATATGCCTCGGGAATATCCATAGATGAGGTCTCGATAATCTTGTCGATAACTGCATCCTGCTTAGCCATCTTAGCGTCTGAAAGCTTCTTAACCTCAAGATCAGCCTTGATGCTGTCCTTGTAATCAGCGAGAGTATCGAACTCAGAAACCTCTGATGCGAACTCATCGTTAAGCTCGGGAAGCTCCTGAGCCTTGATTGCCTTTACGGTGCACTTGAATACTGCAGGCTTTCCTGCAAGACTAGCTTCCTGATACTCCTCAGGGAAGGTAACGTTAACATCAACTTCCTTGCCGATCTCTGCTCCGATAAGAGCATCTTCGAATCCGGGAATGAATGAACCTGAACCGATGGTAAGAGGATAATCGGTACCCTTGCCGCCTTCAAAAGCAACACCATCAACAAATCCCTCGAAATCAAGAGTAACGGTATCGTCAGCAGCTACTGCTCTGTCGGTAACCTCGATTGTACGAGCCTGCTTCTTCTGCTCAGCCTTAAGAGCTGCTTCTACTTCATCAACAGTTACGGTAGTATCGATCTTATCAACCTCTACACCCTTGTACTGTCCAAGAGTAACCTCGGGCTTAAGAGCAACCTCAAGTACAAATACTACAGGCTGTCCCTTGGTGATTGCATTTACATCGAAGCTAGCGATTGCAACGATCTCTTCCTCTGCCTCGTTAATTGCTCTGTCACATACTGAATCCTGAAGGATTTCAATAGCATCCTGATAGAATACTTCCTCACCGTACATCTTCTCGATCATCTTAC
>JAKSRV010000078.1 GCA_024403435.1 Lachnospiraceae bacterium | reverse complement strand
GATAACCTTACTGCACCGAATAATCAAAATTCAACTTTCTATCTCCAGCTCGACAGTCGAGTAGACAAGAGACTTAATCTTATTTCTATTAATAAATAAGATTCCGAATATATTAACTAATACTATTATCAATATTCCATACTTGAACATCTTGCTATTATAGTAATATAAAGCCAATCTTGATTTTCCATTCTGTGTTATTCCAATGATTTTATCTGATTCAGCATTCCAAAAAACATTTCTGGTTATTTTCACCTTCTCTTCTATCATTTCTTCAATAGAAGAAATATCTTTGTCAGGGAAAACAATATCTTTATCCAACCAAACAGCATCATCAGTGCCGACTAAATTAAGTTTAACCTTGCAATTCGATACAGCAACATTCTTTCCACCAACACGTCGCGAAGACTGAGTATATCCGATATCAGTAACTATCATTTCTGTTTTTGCATCCACCTTAATATGAACACCAAACTGCAATAATAACGTGATTACAATAAAAATAAAGCATGTAATATCTGCTAATACCAATTCTCTATATTTTTTCATAACAAAATCTTTTGTTTCCCCTGCACTTTATTGTCAAATCTAATGATATGACTCTATTTCATGCAAAATATACTTACATGCCTCATCTTCTGAATCAAAAAATAAATCTGTTGTTTTTACCCCTCGTTCGCTAAAGTAAACATTCCACTTCCCATCAGCGAATCTCAGGCAAAGTCTTTCATCATCTCTCCCAACCTCATCTAAATTATATACATAGGTTGGAATATTATTGTTCTTTAATAGTTTTTTTAATTCAATTCTATCCATAATTCATTACCTTAAAGAAGAATTATCAAAATTCAACTTACTACCTCTAGCTCGACAAACTGATAGTTATTCTACCTTCCTGATAGGCAATGTAATGGCTATAGTTCTTTTGCTCTCTACCCATTACTTTTTTCAAATAATGTAATGTCTACAGCTCTTTCTGTCCTCTACCCATTACTGTTTTTCCGAATAATGTAATGGCTACAGCTCTTTCTGTCCTCTACCCATTACTACTTTTCCGAATAATGTAATGTCTACAGCTCTTTCTGTCCTCTACCCATTACTGTTTTTCCAAATAATGTAATGGCTACAGCTCCTTTTGCCCTCTACCCATTACATATGCTTAAATTATCGTCATGGGTAGAGGCCATTTTTCCATCCTCCCATAACAACACTAATTTATATAATCCGGATCAATACTAATCATTTCAACAAGCGCTTTCACACATAAACATTACATTTCACATTACAGCAATCTTTTGATTCTTCATTAAGAAGATACCAAACAAAGCAATACAAAAATAAACGCGGCAAATAGTTGAATACATAGTTAAAATGAGCGTTACAACTATTGCCGCGTATTAATCTACTTTTCTGAATAATCCACAAATGATATATTCAAATTCACAAATCCCGATACACCGTCGACACTTCCGTTAATCTTATATTGCCACATTGAAAACTTATACGGATAATCGGGCAAATCCTGGGGCTGTTCAAGCCATACATCATAGTCGGTCAGCTTGGACATATCAATCTCCTTGATAAGCCATTCCTTGTCACCATGAATCATTGCAGTGTATCCTGCCGCCTTTATCGTGTCTAAGAATGATTTTGTGATATCCGTCTTGCCCTCTCTGGAAAGGCCCTCGATTCGTGAGCTGTCGTTATCCACAAAGCCCATATCAAACACAACAGGATAAGTAATATCGTATCCGTCCAATGCAACGATTACAGTATTGGCCTCTTCCACCGCCTCAGCCTTTGTCACCGCCTGAGAAGTAAAATACACTCCAACCTGAAGTCCCGCATCAGTAGCACGCTTGATGTTGTCATAGAAATAATCATCCATCATAATCTGTCCCGTGCCGTAGCCTCTTGAGCCTACACGAATCATGACAAAATCAATGCCTGCTTTTTTCACTTTTACAAAATCGATATAATCCTGATACTTGGAAATATCTATTCCGAAATATGAACACTGTTTTCCGTCGACAAAATACTGCATTTCGTCGTCCTTGGAAACCAGCCCGGTGTAATCATAATCATTCTTGGGGAGATACTGGCTGATTACTACCCATTCAACCGACCCGTCACGAAGCGTTACCGCCGTATGTTTTCCATCTGTCGAAGGATCTTCTTCTCCCGTGTTTGGAGTCTCGACAGGATCTATGATTGTATCATCCTTGCCATTATTCTCAGGCTGTTCGGGATACAGGTCCCAGAAATCCAAATCAGAGGGTGATGACACATGATTGTCTGACGTCTGATTATCATCAGGAATCTGCGATGTATTATCAATGGCAGCAGTCTGTCCATCCGATGAAGTATCTTGTGGCTTTGATGTCAGTTTATCGATATTCGGTATGAGTACTATCAGTAAAATAACAAGAAGTACCGCTCCTACACCCAACACTCCGGCAACATATTGCGATGATATTCTGTTTTTATCTCCGGAACCTTTCAGCTTCATTAGTTAATCTTGATAATAACCTTTCTGGGACATTTTTCCGCACATGCGCCGCAACCCACACACTTATCCTGATCAATGGTAGCGTGGAAATCATTAACTGCAACCGCACCGGTGGGACAATTCTTAACACATAATCCGCAACCTATACAACCACTCTTACATGCTTTCATGGTTACGGGACCTTTATCCTTAGATACACATGCAACCGCATATTTTGCATCATAAGGAATAATCGAAATCAAATTCTTGGGGCATACTGCCACACATTTTCCGCAGGCCTTGCAGCGTTCCTTATCTACAACTGCCACGCCGTTTACTACATGAATAGCATCGAATACACAAGCCTTTGCGCAAGTACCGAAGCCAAGGCATCCGCTGTTGCATACCTTAGGTCCTCCGTTGGGTACGAAACTGAGCATTCTGCAGTCCTGAGCACCGGTGTACTGATAATCTGTACCTGCATGTGCACAGTCTCCGCTGCAGCTCACATAAGCTGTTTTTCTGACAGCTTCCTCTGCCTCTACACCCATTATTCCGGCAATCTTGGTACCTACTGCCGCTCCGCCTACAGGACAGGCATTTACAGGTGCTTCACCCTTTACTATTGCGGCTGCCAATCCCGAACAACCGGGGTATCCGCATCCGCCACAATTGTTACCCGGAAGAGTCGATGCAATCTCTTCTTCTCTCGGATCGGTCTCAACCTTGAAGGCTATACCTGCCACTCCAAGGAACAGGCCGACAAAAATACCTACTGCCGCTACAACGCCGGCCGATATCAGTATAACTGTAATATTAATCATAGGCCAACCTCCCTTAGAGCAATCCGGAGAATCCGCAGAAAGCAATCGCCATAAGTCCGGCAGTCAACAGTACTGTAGGCATTCCTTTGAAAGGCTTGGGAACATTATTATATTCCATCTTCTCTCTCAAACCTGCCAAAATGACAATCGCAATTGTGAATCCCAACGCTGTAGCAAAGCCGTTGAGAATACCTGTTCCGATTCCGTAATTTTTCTGTACGTTTGTAAGTGCCACGCCGAGTACCGCACAGTTGGTGGTGATCAAGGGAAGATACACACCAAGTGCCTTGTACAGCGACGGCATAGCCTTTTTAAGAAACATCTCTACGAACTGAACCAATGCAGCGATTACAAGAATAAACACTATGGTCTGAAGATATGTAATATTGAGCGGTACCAATATGAACTTGTAAACCACTCCTGCCACTGCACTGGCCAAGGTAATAACAAATATAACTGCCGCACCCATTCCGGCTGCAGTTTTAATCTTTTTCGATACTCCGAGGAAAGGACAAAGACCTAAGAACTGGCTGAGCACAACATTTGAAACCAGCGATGATCCGACAAGAAGTATCAGTAATCCTTTAACTGAAGACATATCTGCCATCACTTGTCCTCCTTTCCGTTTGCATTATCTTTTTTTGCTTCATCAGCCTTCTTACGATTAGGATTCTCCGCAGAAGCTTCTGAATCGTAAAAACGATGCTCGCATCCTTTTTTACCGCACTTGCTGCAATCGTCTGTACAGCCGGTACCGAATTTGGATACGTTTTTACCGCGCTTCTCCATAGAACTCTTGACCGCATTCATTATTGCGGTTACAAATGCAAGTACAAAGAAGGCTCCGGGAGCAAGCACAAAAATGTTTATCGGCACATAGGAATCAGGTGTGATCTTATATCCGAATACTGTTCCCACACCGAGTATTTCTCTGAGTGCACCAATCAAAGTGAGTGCTACAGAGAAACCAAGTCCCATTCCCAATCCGTCAAAGAATGATGCGATGGGCTTGTTGTGGTATGCATAGCTCTCTGCTCTTCCGAGTATGATACAGTTAACAACAATCAATGGAATGTACACACCGAGTGCATCGTTTAATGAAGGCAAATATGCCTGCAACAGCAACTGCACCATAGTTACGAAAGACGCTACAATTACAATAAATGCAGGAATTCGTACACGATTGGGAATCACCTTGCGCAGTATCGAAATAATCAGGTTACTGAGTACCAGTACCGCAGTTGTGGTAAGTCCCATTCCCAAACCATTCATAGCTGATGTGGTAACTGCCAATGTAGGGCACATACCCAACGCCAATACAAAGGTGGGATTTTCTTTTATAAGGCCGTTATAAAGGCGTTCTCCGATTTTATTCATCCAAGCTCACCTTCCCTTCCGCTACAGCCTTGGTAAACAGTTCATCTGCTACCGTAAGGCCGCCGTTAACAGCGTTAACTACAGCTTTTGTTGTAATGGTTGCTCCGCTGATAGCATCAATCTCTGTGTCAGCCTGAGAGCCTGTCTTGGTATATGTAAATCCGTCTGCCTGTTTTCCTGCAAACTGAGGTACAAGCACCTCGCCTGCTCTCATACCCAAACCGGCAGTCTCTGAAATACTGAGTATTGATACTCCGTTAAGTGTAGACGGAGCAGTAAAAGGATTTACTCCGATATACAGCACGATGTTTCCGCCATAACCCTGCGATGAAGTAGATTCTATTACATATCCTACAAACTTATTGTCTGCCGAATATGCCTCATAGACTGTTCCGACCGTCACACCATCGGAAGAAAGTTTGTCAGTAATCACAGCGTCGATACTGTAGTCAATCTCAGTAAAATGATCTGCCTCGGGCATTACCGCGTTACAGGCTCTCTGAATAGCCAAAGCCTCCTGCTGTGCAATAGGGTCCTTGGTAAGCTGGTATACAAAACCAAGCGCAAGTCCGGCAACCAAAGTAATGATAAGCAATGCAGCAGCATCCTTAAACATTGACTTAATGTCTTTTTTCTTGTCATTTGCATTTTTGTCCATTACTTTTTACCTCCCTTCTTGTACTCCTTGAAGGAAGCTTTTGTAAATCCGAACGGAACAGGTGCTGTAGCCTTCTCAATGAGAGGAACTATCAGGTTACCTATGATAATTGCATAAGATACACCCTCTGCGGAAGGTCCGAAAATTCTGAATATTCCGGTCAATACTCCGAGGAAAATACCGTATACAATCTGGCCCCATTTAGTGATGGGACGTGTTGCATAATCGGTTGCCATGAAGAATGCACCGAGCATAAGTCCGCCGCCCGAAAGCTGTGCTGCCAGATATGCAGGATCCCATCCGTGGCCGCCGAAAATCAATACAAACACCGCAAAGCTTACAATATAGCTTGCAGGTACTTTAAGATCAATAATTCCTGTTATAAGCAGGAAACAAGCACCGATCAAAAGACATATTACAGAGGTCTCACCGATAGTTCCCGATGTTTTACCAAGTATCATATCGGTAATATTTACAGCCTCTCCGCTCTTCAGTGCCGCAAGAGGAGTTGCCCCCGTATATGCATCGGTAACGAAATTGGTCATCTGTAAAGGGAACGATATGAGCAGGAAACATCTACCGGCCAGCGCAGGGTTCATAAAGTTCTGTCCGATACCGCCAAACAGCATCTTTACAACCAATATTGCAAATGCTGCACCGAGCGCCGCCATCCACCACTTGATAGTAACCGGTAAATTCAGTGCCAACAGCAATCCGGTAACTATTGCCGACAAATCACTGACAGTCTGCTTCTTTTTCATTATCAGGCAGCAGAGTGCTTCTGTTCCCACCGCTGATGCAATCGATACGGCAATTATCAGCAGTGCCTTGATTCCAAAATTGTAAATTCCGAATCCGGCAGCAGGCAACAATGATATGATTACCATCAACATGATAGAACCTGTACTTGATTTTGCTCTTACATGCGGATTCGATGATACCTGATAGGGAATCGACATTTCAGGCTTATCATTCTTCTTGGCAGCTGCTTCAGGCTTCTTTACTTCCGGCTTTTTCACCTCAGGCTTGTCTGCACTTTTAACTTCTGTTTTCGCCTCAGCTTTAGCGTCTGACTTAACTTCTGCTTTTACTTCGGCTTTTATTTCTTCAGCCATTGCTCTCCTCCCTTCTATTTTTTACGCCTGTTGGCGAGTTCTATTTTTCTCAAAGACTTGATACTCTGTGTGAGTGGTCTCTTTGCAGGACATATGTAGCTGCAGCTTCCGCATTCGCAGCACTCCATTCCACCTAATGCAACAAATGTTTCAGAATCAAAACGGTCTGCGCAATCTGCCAGTCTGTTCGGCATTATTCTGCCGGGGCACACCTCTACGCAACGTCCGCATTTAATGCATGCACTCGTCTCAGAATGAGCAACCTCATCTCGGATGAATCCAAGCAATGCCGTCGATGTCTTTGTAGACGGTACATCGAGACCGAACATCGCAAATCCCATCATTGGACCACCGCAGATTATCTTCTCAGGCTGTACCGTAAATCCTCCCACAGCATCAAGTATTTCCCTGTAGCTCATTCCGATGGGTACCTTGAAGTTCTGTGGATTCTTAACAGCATCTCCGGACACGGTTACTATTCTTTCCATAGAAGGCTTACCTTCTACGACTGCGTTGTAGATTGAAACCAGAGTATCCGTATTGTCAACAACACATCCCACATCAGCAGGCAACATTGTTGAATTAATCTTGCGTCCGGTGGTTGCATTAATAAGCATTCTCTCAGCACCCTGAGGATACTTGGTATGCAGTCCCTTTACCGTGATTCGTCTGTCATCGCGAGTCATCTTCTTAAGAAGTGCTATGCAATCGGGCTTATTATCCTCTATAGCTATAATTCCATGTGCATTTTCAAAAAGGCGAAGCACAATCTTTAATCCACCAATGAGTTTGTCCGGTTCCTCGAGCATTCTGCGATAATCACTCGTAAGATAGGGTTCACACTCGGCACAGTTGGCTATTACATAAGTAATGGCATCCGGATCCTTCGGAGCAAGCTTTACATGTGTCGGGAAACCTGCACCGCCCATACCTACAATACCTGCATCCTGTACTGCCTTCAGTATTTCTTCCCTCGAAGCCATGTTCCAGTCAACCAGAGGCTGATAATTAACCTCTATGTCCATCTCGTCATTTTCAATAACGATACTGTCTATCATATCTCCGGTAACCACTCTTCTTGGTTCAACCGCCTTTACAAAGCCCGATACCGAAGAAAAAATAGGCGCAGAAACAAAACCGCCGGCTTCAGCGATTTTCTGTCCGCGCAATACTCTGTCCCCTTTTGAAACAAGCGGCTTCGCCGGTGCACCGATGTGCTGTGACAACGGATAAACCATGATTTTACCGGCCTTCAGTTCCTTAATCGGCTTGTCCTTGGACAAATCCTTTCCTTCATGAGGGTGAACACCACCTGCAAATGTAAATTTGGGCATAATACTCCCTCCCATAATCATATTTATATCCAATATCTTACTATTTTTTAGCAAAAAATACTACAGTCCGAAGCGATTTTATGCTATGATTTATCAATAATGCATACTAAAAAATGAAAGGTCAAAGCGATGAAGATTTCCCGCGAAACACTTGAGCCCTTTGAAATCGGATATGATGTTACACGTATCGCACCTCTTAATGAGATGCTTTTTCTTGATATCGAAACCACCGGTTTTACTGCTTCCAGCTCATATCTGTATCTGATAGGCTGTGCCTACTATTCTGATGACAGCTGGTGCACCATCCAGTGGATGGCCGAAAACTACACAGAGGAGGCACAGATTATCGAAGCCTTCTTTGCGTTCTTAAAGGACTATAAATATCTGATACACTTTAACGGTAATCAGTTTGATTTACCCTATCTTACACAGAAATGCACTCAGCTCGGTCTGGATTACAACTTCGATGCCTATGTAGGTGTCGATATTTATAAAAGAGTCAGTCCCTGCAAACTTTTCCTCGGCCTTCCCAACTGTAAGCAAAAGACTATGGAGCAGTTCCTGGGAATCGATCGTACTGACGTATTTTCCGGCGGTGAGCTCATCGGCGTATATCACGATTATGTAAAATCACCTTCTGATTTTTCATTGAACTCTCTCCTGCTTCACAATGAGGACGATTTGAAGGGTATGCTTCAGATTCTTCCCATGCTGTGCTACTATGACCTGTTCAACAACGATCTCAAGGTCAAAAAGGCATCTGCGAGCACCTACACTGACTTCCACGGAATCGTCAGACAGGAGCTCATACTCACATTGGAGCTTCCCGTAGCATTACCCAAGCCTGTATCGGCACATGCCAACAACTGCTATTTCAAGGGCGAAGGAACTGTCGGCAATCTCAGAGTTCCGATATTTGTGGAAGAGATGAAATACTTCTATGCCAACTACCACGATTACTATTATCTTCCCGATGAGGATGTGGCTCTTCACAAATCAGTAGCAAGCTTTGTGGATCTGGATCACAGAGTCCAGGCGACCGCTGCTACCTGCTACACTCGCAAGGAATCAAAATATCTGCAGATGTGGAGCAATGAATTCGATCCAATCTTCCGCCGCGAATATAAGAGCAAGGATATTTTCTTCGAGCTAACAGATGAATTAAAGCGTGACAGAGCTGCATTCACAAAATATGCAAATCATGTTCTTGCCATGATCGTCACATCATACTAAATAAACAAAGACCTCAAATGCCTTAATTCAAGCATTTGAGGTCTTTTATTATCATGGTTTCTCGTAGAAAAACGAATTCTTTCTTGTATAACCAATCTCTTTATAATTGATAATCTGCTCTGTACTGCCTATAAACAGTACTCCGCCCTTCTTTAATGAGGTGTAATACTTTCTGAATACCTCATCCTTGGCTTCATCCGTAAAATAAATGAGCACATTACGGCAAACTATAAAATCATAGTTCTCAGGATATTGATCTTTCAAAAGATTGTGCTGATGAAATTCTACTCTTTCTTTAATCTCATCGGCAATCTTGTAAGAAGGTCCAACCTGTGTAAAATACTTCTTCTTGAACTCATCAGGTACAGCAGCTATGCTCTTGGCATCATAAAGACCAACCTTAGCTTTGGCTATTACGGTTTTATCAAGATCGGTCGCATATATCTTAATCTGATTCAGCGATATGTGCTTTGACAGCGCCATTACCAGCGAATACGGCTCATCACCGGTAGAACATGCTGCACTCCAAATCTTCAGATTCTTGCCAAATCGAGAAATCAGTTCAGGGAATACAGTCTCATCCATATATGTCCACTGTTCAGGATTTCTGTAGAATTCAGATACATTAATGGTAATATAATTGATAAACTCATCAAATATAACGCTGTCAGTCTTCAATGCCTCTACATACTTATCATATCCGACAATCTTGCGCTTTGCTATCAATGTATCGATTCTTCGCTTCATCTGACGTTCTTTGTATGCATTCAGATCGATCTGAGTAAGCTTTAATATTTCTTTTTTGAAATACTCATAATCATATTCCATAAAATCATCCTCGTTTTATTTATTAAACGAACTACGTTTATTGTATCACATATAGTTCGTCAAATAAACATCAATATATTTCATGCACACAAAAAGCGGCTGTAGAAATCCACAGCCGCTTTGAACGTTCATTTAATATTAATTACTCTTCCTCAGAAGCGATTACAGCGTCGATATCTACTGAAACAACGTCTGCATTGTCATCCTTCTTAGGTTCGGGAGCGGTAAGAGCCTTGATGCTAAGGCTGATCTTGTGATCTGCCTCGTTGAAGTCAACGA
>JAKSRV010000077.1 GCA_024403435.1 Lachnospiraceae bacterium | reverse complement strand
TATAAATAAACATATATATAAATAGGGGGTAGGTATGAAACTTACAAATGAAGAATTGAAGAAGTATTATTGGGGAGCTTACAGCTTCAAGGATACTGAGGACGGATATCTTAAGGCGTGCCAGTACACAGATGAGCAGATGGAGTATTTTAAGGGAGCATTTGATTTCTGGTTTGAGAGATGCGATGCTTCTACATCAAAGACTTTGGAGTTTGTAACTGAGGCAACCAAGTTTTCTTTTGCATACAAGATTGTATGGATCGGTTCACCCGATTCGTTTGAAGTTGCTGTCGACGGTATAGTTACACAGATTTACTATGTTAAGGATATCGAGAAGGAGGGCACTCTTGAATTTGAACTTCCTGAAGGAAGCAAGAATGTAACTGTATATCTTCCTGCTGATGCTACCGCATTTATCAAGGATTTTGAAATCAACGGTGATATGGATAAGGTCAATAAAAATGCCAAGGTATTGTGGCTCGGAGATTCTATCACACAGGGCTACGGACCGCTCAGATCGTCATGCACATATGTAAGTGTAGCAAATCGCATCCTCAACTACGATATTATTAACCAGGGTATCGGTGGCTATGTATATGACAAGAAGGTACTCATGAAGATGGAAGGATATCAGCCCGATAAGCTGATTGTTTCGCTCGGAACCAATCAGTTTGGATGTGAGACTATGGTTGATATCGAAGAGTACTATGAGAGACTTTTTGAGGTTTATGGTAAGGATATTCCCGTTCTTTGCATTACTCCTTTGTGGAGAGGTGATGTGGAAAATGGTGAACCCACCCTCATCAAGTTCTGTGAGAATCTGAAAAAGATTGTGGCTCGCTATTCTAATATTCAGATGGTAGAAGGCTTCAAGCTTGTTCCTCACCTTCCTGAGTATTATCTCGATAAGCTTCATCCCAATCAGCTTGGAGCAGAGGTATACGGAAGAAATCTTGTTGAAGAGATACGTAGATTAGGATTCTAAGGAGATAACATGCCTGAAATAGTAAAGATTGATGACACAACCTACAGAATAGAAAACGAATTTGTCAGATTCTTTTTACTTGTTGGAAATGATAAAGCAGTATTGATTGATAGCGGTTTTAACTGTGAGAATGCCAAGGAATTGGCCGAGTCGGTTACAAAGCTTCCGTTGATGCTTGTAAATACTCACGGTGACGGCGATCATACTGCGGGCACCGGAGCTTTCTCTGAAATATATATGACGGAAGAAGATTATTACGGATGTGGTGTTGCCGAAAGATTTCCCAATACAAAGCTTGTCTCTGCCAAAGACGGTGATGTGTTGGAACTTGGCGGACGCACCTTGAAAATAATTACTATTCCCGGTCATACCAATGGTAGTATCGCTATATTGGATGTGGAAAACAGGAGACTGTTTGCAGGGGACAGTGTACAAAACGGCAGTATATTCATGTTTGGTGATAAGCGTAATCCTGAAGCATTTGAGGCTTCGTTAAATAAGCTTATTGCGATGAAGGCGGAATATGATACAGTGGTGGCATCACATGCAGAACCCATTCTTGAGGCCGATTTTGTGGACAAGGTCCTTGAATCATGGAATGAGGTGCGTAGCAGCGGCGCAGATTATCCTGTGATTGACATGCACGGCGCCAAAGTTCATGACTGCAGAGGAAAGTATTGTGGATTCTTCCTTGCGTGATAGTGAAGAATGACGCCAATACAGTAAATCTGAATAATGGTAAAACAAAAACGCATCCCTCGGGATGCGTTTTGCTATGTTCATTTTTATTTATTACTGCAAAATAAATTAAATTCCGATAGGCTCATCGCTTTCTTCATCATAGCTTACGGTCTCGTATGAGAAGAGTGCCTTATCTTTCTTTCTGTAATATCTGATGGCAAGGAATGCGCCAACAAAAGAACCTATAACTGAAAGGATTATTCCGATTATGATCCATCTCTTTTTCATATAACATCCTCCTTCACAAGTGGTATAAATTGATTATAACACACAATTAACGGATTAAAATTGAAAATTTAAAAATTCGTTATTAAGAATTATTAATATTTGATTTGGGCATATATTGCTCTACGGTATGGTACAAATCCTGTGGCTTGACAGGCTTGCTGAGGAATTCATCAAAGCCGGCTTCCATGAACTGTTCGCGTACACCGGAGATAGCATTGGCTGTAAGAGCAATGTATTTTGAATTCTTGCACATGTGATCTGTTTTCTTGGCAATAGACAGGGTTTCAAGTCCGTCCATTTCAGGCATCATATGGTCGAGGAAGATGATATCAAAGTGTTGCTTGGCCATCAAATCCAGAGCTTCACGACCTCCGCCGGCCAATGTGACAGTAGCATTGGTGGGTTTGAGCAATCCTTTTGAAACCTTGAGGTTCATGCTGTTATCATCGACTACAAGTATCTGAACACCCGTAGCATCAACATTGCATTCAACCTTCTTGTGCTTCTTTTCACCGGTAACTCGAAGCTTGTAATCTCCGAGAGGTTCGGTGCTTTTTATTTCCTGAGGAATGGTCATAGTGAATACAGATCCTTCACCATATACACTTGATACGTGTATTGTACCGTCCATACCTTCTATAAGTCTTTGAGTAATGGCTAATCCGAGACCGGTACCCTCTATAGAGCGGTTACGCTTTTCTTCGATACGAGAGAAGCTTTGGAACAATTCGACAAGGTCTTCTTCCTTGATACCGATACCGGTATCGGAAATCTCAGCAGTAAGGATGATAGTTGTATCATTTTTCTTTTCACCGCTCAGCTTGAAGGTAACGGAACCTTCTGCAGTATATTTTACCGCATTGTTAAGTACGTTTACAAATGCCTGGAGGATGCGGTTTTTGTCTCCACACAGCTCCTCAGGTATACTTTCGTCAATATCAATATTGAGCTTGAGACCTTTATCGTTAGCTTTTTTCTCAATCAAATCCACGACGTCTTTTATCAAAAATGCGACCTTGTAATCCTCGTTGAAAAAGTCAATCTTACCTGCTTCGATTTTAGAAAAATCGAGGATGTCATTGATGATTGACAGCAGATTGTTGCCTGCGCTTTCGATATCCTGGAGATGTGCCATTTGCGCAGAGTCGTCGCATTCCCTCATGGCTATTTCATTCATTCCGAGAATTGCATTGATGGGAGTACGTATTTCATGGGACATGTTGGCAAGGAACTGGCTCTTGGTCTTGCTGGCCTGGTCGAGAGCGGCTACAGTGAGAGCGAGTTCTTCGTTCATGCTGTTGAGTTTTTCAATTAAATCCTGCTGTTCGGTATCGTCACGCATTACGATTATATAACCGACCTTACGTTTATCTTTAAGATATGCGCGGATAGAGCAGGTTATTTTCTTACCAAAAATATTGAATATCTTTTTTGAAGTATTGCCGGCTTCATAGTGGTCAATCCAATCGACAAATTCTTTGCGGATATTTCCGGGAGGTACGGGCGCATCGATGGTCAGATGCTCGAGATCGGGGAAATAGAAGCGGGCAGATTCGTTTGAACCGAGGTAGTTTTTACGTCTGTTGAAAACTATACATCCGAAGTCTTTGTTCTGCTCATTGGATTCAACCGCGATTACAGCTACGTCGTATACATCGTTACGTTGAATGATATACAGGATAACGAGCATGATCATAACATATCCGATAGGAAGCATATCAAAGGGAATATGGGCTGCTGTCTGAATGATATATATTACGATAATCAGGGCGAGAATCCAACCGATGGCGAAAGTCTGCTTGTAGGAAACTCTTGCTTTACGACGCTGGAATGCATTGTTCAATACCAGGAAAACACCGATTATATACATAACAGTCTGTACGATGAATACGTTGTATACCGGACCGTATTCGATGTCTAAATGAGAGGCACCGTAGTCACTGCGCAGAACCGGATTTTTGATAAAAAGGTTGTGCAAAGGAGAGGTAACATCGGTCAGCAATATTAGTGTGTTGACTACGCACATCGGTATAGACATCTGCTTTGGTACCGAATAACCGCTCAAATCCATTACACAGAATAGGAAGAGCATCATTATGAAAGTGCCGTCCATATACGTGAACTCGTGTGCAATAAGTGCCATACCAAAATCGGTGGATATGCTGCAGATAAAATATGAAAGTGTAACCACCGCAACCAAAACGAAGAGTGAACCGTAATAGGCAACTCTTTTTAGTGTCATTTTGTAAAGTACGATGTATACACACACCATCGATATTAAAAATAGAATTAAATATATTCCCGAGATAATCATTGTTATTCCTCGCTGTTAAGCAAACGTGCTGAAAAACAGGCATAATACGACATATTAAGTCCATAATATTCTACCATATTAAATATATTAGTAAAGTCATTAGAGATTGTATTTTCAGCGGAATGGGAGAATGAAATGATGTTGTGCTATTGAGAAATAAATTGATATACACAGGCATGATTTATCTATAAAATGTATCTTTGGAAGGTATATTTTTATAAATCGGAGGTATAAAAATAATGCAAATTTATGTAAATGCAGGTGCGGCTTTGGACGGAGAGGGTACCAAGGACAGACCTTTTAAGCGTATTAATCAGGCTGCAGCAATTGCCAAGCCCGGTGATGAGGTTCTTGTAGCTCCCGGAACCTACAGAGAGTATGTAGCTCCCGTAAATGCAGGTCTTGAGGACGCCCGCATCTCATACAAGAGTACCGAACCCTTGGGCGCGGTTATTACAGGCGCTGAGGAACTTAAGGGCTGGACTTTATATAAAGGAAATGTGTGGACTGCCAGCGTGGACAATTCGATGTTCGGCAGCTTTAACCCTTATACAACATATGTATACGGTGACTGGTATTTTGCGGGCAGAACCAAGCATACCGGAGCTGTATATATCAATGACAAAATGCTCTATGAGGCAGCTTCGGTCGAGGAATGCGTAGCGGGAGAGGTTTATGAGTGCTCATGGGAACCCGAGGCATCAAAAATGAAGTGGTTCGCAGAGCAGCAGGACGGTAAAACTGTATTCTATGCGAATTTCGGCGGTGCAGATCCCAACAAGGAAAATATAGAGATTAATGTTCGTGAGCAGGTATTTGTTCCTGAGAAGAACGGGGTGAATTACATTACCGTAAGCGGATTTGTGGTAACCAAGGCGGCTACCAATTGGGCACCTCCCGCAGCATATCAGAACTGCATGATAGGACCTCACTGGTCAAAGGGATGGATTATCGAGGATTGTGAGATTTCCAACAGTAAGTGCTCGGGTATCGGCCTCGGAAAATATCTCGATTCCGACAATAATCATTACTTTACCTACAAGCATGTAAAGAGCCCCACACAGATGGAGCGTGATGCCGTATGTCGCGGTCAGTATCATGGCTGGACCAAGGAGACCGTAGGTAGTCACATCATCAGAAGAAATAACATTCATCACTGCGAACAGGGCGGAATCATCGGACGTATGGGCTGTGTATTCTCAATCATTGAGGACAACCATATCCATCACATCAACAATATGATGGAGCTCGGCGGAGCGGAGATTTCAGGTATCAAGCTTCACGCAGCTATTGATGTAATCATGCGTCGCAATCATATTCATCACTGCACAATGGGTATCTGGACAGACTGGGAGGCTCAGGGAACACGTATTTCTCAGAACCTCCTCCATGACAATCAGAAGCCTGATTTTGCCAAGCCTCTCAAGGGCGGTATGATGAGCCAGGATATCTTTGTAGAGGTATCTCACGGACCTACACTTATCGATCACAATATTTTGCTCTCTGATGTATCGCTCAGAATGGCTACCGAGGGTGTGGCAATGGTACACAATCTTATCTGCGGTTCATTTACTTCGGTTGGCGGCGGATGCGACTGGATAGTGGAGGAGAAGCTTCGTCAGAGATTTACTCCTTACCACATTCCTCACCGTACCGAGGTGATGGGATTCCAAACCATTCTCCACGGTGATGATCGTTTCTACAACAATATCTTTGTGCAGAAGTATCCCGCAGAGGATATTACTATCAGAAGTGACAGTGAAGAGAAATACTTTGCGGAGAACAGAAAAGTAGGTACCGAGATTTTCAACGACTATGTTACCTACGATGAGTGGATTGAGTGGTTCGAGCTTGACAATGATACTCCCGATATGAAGACTCTTGAAAAGTATCATTATCGTTCACTGCCTGTATGGGTTGAAGGTAATGCATACTTGGCCGGTGCGGTAAGCTACAAGAATGAGAAGAATAAGCTCATCAATCAGGCTGAGGGCGTAGTTATTGAGCTTGAAGAAAAGGATGGCAAGACTGTTCTTAAGACTAATCTTTATGACTATATTAAGGACTTTAATGTTGGACTTATCACTTCGGATGTATTGGGCGAAGCATTTGAACCTGAGCAGAGATATGAGAATCCTGACGGAACAGATATTATTTTCAATTCGGACTATGCGGGAGAGCATCGTGATCTGACGGTTATTCCCGGACCTTTCGCGACTGCGGTAAGTGAGAAGATAGTATATTAATAAATTAGTATATTAAAAAGACAGTATATAACCGGTATTGTGTCAGATATAATTGATTGCAATATCGGTTATATTTTTTACTGTTTTGTTGTATAATGGTTATTGGCTTAAATTAGCTTATGATGGAGGAAATTATGGCAGAAAATAAGACTTTTGGAACTAATCCCATTTGCAGATCTATCTATACAGCAGACCCCGCACCTATGGTGTACGGAGATACACTTTATCTTTATACTACACATGATGAGGATGAGCTGATTAATGATTTTTACACCATGTTTGACTGGAGATGCTTCTCTACCAAGGATATGGTTAATTGGACAGATCACGGCAAGATTTTTTCACTTGATGATATTGAGTGGGCCGATGACAGAGCATGGGCACCTCAGTGCATCGAGCGTAATGGTAAGTTTTACCTTTATTGTCCCGTACATAAAAAGGATAGTGGAATGGCTATCGCTGTAGGTGTATCTGACAGCCCTACAGGTCCTTTTAAGGATCTCGGATACCCTCTTGTTGATGAAGGCGACTGGAACGATATCGATCCTACCGTATTTATCGATGATGACGGACAGGCATATCTTTACTTCGGCAATCCCGAACTCAGATATGTAAAGCTCAACGAGGATATGATTTCATATGATCAGGAGGTTGGCGTCGGTCGCATTCCTATGACTGTAGAGTCATTCGGAAAAGGAAGCCATATGACCGGAACCACTTACGGTGAGGGCCCCTGGTTCTACAAGAGAGACGGTATTTATTACATGGTATATGCCGCATTTGCTGCAGCTGCAGAGGGTGAGCACAAAAATGAGCACTTTGCATATTCTACCTCAACAGGTCCTACCGGTCCCTGGGTATACGGAGGCGTGTTGATGGAGGAAGGCCCCTGCTTTACCAATCATCCCGGAATCTGCGATTACAAGGGACATTCTTATCTGTTCTATCATACGGATGAACTTCCCGGAGGAAGCCTGTTCCACAGAAGTGTATGTGTTGCAGAGTTTAAGTATAACGCAGACGGCTCTATCGATACCGTTGAGAAATGTGACGGCGTTAATGCAATATAATTATTGCATTTTACAGATGAAATAAATTGAATAAACTGATATAATTTATAAGTGTAGTAGGGAATACTCTGCTGCACTTATTTTTATACTTATTTTTGAGTCATACGGTGACGTGCATGGCTCCGGAAAACAGAACTATGGAACGTAATAAGATAGGCAACGGCTTAGATAGTTTTTATGCCAAAACCGTTGTTGTTTTAATAGGCGCATTGATATGCTGTGCGCTTTGGGGAAGTGCATTTCCCTGCATCAAGCTGGGATATGACTGGTTTGAAATAGCATCTGAAGATACCATGACACAGATGCTGTTTGCAGGCATCAGATTTACACTGGCGGGCGTAATGGCCATCGCCATAGGCAGTATCATACAGAAAAGGTTTCTGTTTCCTAAAAAAAGGACGTGGGGAAGAGTGGCAAAATTGTCATCGCTTCAAACCATAGCCCAGTATGTATTCTTTTACATAGGCTTGGCTCACACAACGGGTGTAAAAGCTTCGATTGTGGAGGGGGTCAACGTATTTGTGGCAATCATTGTAGCCAGCCTTATATTCAGGCAGGAAAAGCTCACGGTAAAAAAGATAGTCGGCAGTATTATCGGATTTGCCGGTGTGGTCCTGGTCAATCTTGCAGGTTCAGAGAGCAGTTTGAAATTTAATCTGCTCGGAGACGGATTTGTATTTCTCTCAACGGTAGCATATGCATTTTCATCTGTACTTCTCAAGAAGTATTCCAAAGAGGATGAACCGGTTATATTAAGCGGTTATCAATTCTTGTTCGGTGGGGCAGTGATGGCAGCAGTCGGATTCATTTTCGGAGGGCGTCTCACAGTCATCAGTACTAAGGGAATATTGATGCTGTTGTATCTGGCATTGGTTTCCGCGGTTGCGTATTCTTTATGGGGGATTTTACTTAAGTACAATCCGATATCCAAGGTTGCGGTATTCGGATTTATGAATCCTGTATTCGGTGTTATTCTATCGGCAATACTGTTGCCGGAAGCATCAGCGCTCGGAGTAATGAGCGTGGTTTCTCTATTGTTAATCTGTATTGGTATTTTTATAGTAAATTACGAGAAGAGTAAAAACGAATGAAGAAGACGGCTTGACTGATGTTGAGTGATGTCTTCGGAAAAGCTTTTAGTGCGAGGATTTGCTTATGCAGAGTGCAATTTTATCGGCAGAGCTCTTCGGAGTTCTCGTCATGATGATAATTTTATACGGAATAGGCATTGAGTCTAAGCAGAATAATAAAAAGATGAAGACCTTCAAGGTTCTTGCCTGGGTAACACTTTTTACGATTTTCTTTGATTCCATCACATATATGCCTATAGTGTGGGGCAATTTTTCATGGATTTTGAAGATTACCACATGTTGTTCGTTCGTACTGCCGCTATTATCATTTGCAGTCTTTTTGGATTATCTGTATTTATATATAGCTGATAAAGCGGCTATTCCCAGATACATATTCAATATAGGTATGCTGTACAGCGTAACAATGGCGGGTATATCTATTGTGCTCGGCACACTTGGACTGTTGTTTACAATCAACAACGGAGTATATTCCGAGGGCCCGTTGTACAAGACTTATCTGATGACTTATGTAGCGGTGATACTTTATACGATAGCGGTTGTATTGCGTTATTCCAAGTATCTCGGTCTTCACGATTCATTGGCAGCGTTGAGCTTTGTGGGTATACCTGTCGCATTTATCGTTCTTAACTATTTCGTGGCCGAGATGGCGTTCAGTATACCGTCTATTGCATTGTCGATGCTGATTATCAGCTATACCTTGCAGGGTAAGACCGAGAGAAAACTGATGCAAAATCATGCTGAGGCGGCAATGAAAGCCCGCAATGATGAATTGACGGGTCTGCCCAACAGATTGGCCTATACCGAGATGTGTGCAAGCATAAAGGGTAAGGAAAGTGTCGGAGTTGTATTTGCCGATGTCAACGGACTTAAGTATGCCAATGACTATTACGGACACAAGGCCGGCGATGCTCTTTTGTGCCTCTTTACGGGAATGCTTGTAAAGGTATTCAGAAAAAATGAGGTCTTCCGTATAAGCGGAGATGAGTTTGTGGTAATAGCAACAGGTGTTCCCAAGGAGCTGTTTGATCTTAGAACCGATGAACTCAGAAGATTGATAAATGAGCAGGAGATGCCGGTCGCATCTATGGGTTGTGCATTTGGTAGCGTGGAAGAACTGACAAGTCTCGTTGAACAGGCTGAACAGCTGATGTATGAAGAGAAAAAAGTAATCCACGAGAAATACCCTATATACAACAGAAAAAATTAGTTCGCAACCGATAAAAATATAGCAAAATAGCAACTTGACTTTACATATTGCTTATAATACAATACAGACGATTTGATAGACAGGGGAGCTTGTAATTGCTGGCTGAGAGGAAGTTCTTAACTTCGACCCTTTACCTGATACGGATAATGCCGTCGTAGGAAGTCATGTATATACTGCAGATGGGACTTTGATATTAACGAGTCCGCACATATAGCAGTAGAAGAACAGATTTTTATGAGACACCGTTCAGGTGTCTCTTTTTGTGTAAT
>JAKSRV010000076.1 GCA_024403435.1 Lachnospiraceae bacterium | reverse complement strand
ATTGTGGAGGCTGTGTTGGCATTTGGCGCATGCAGATTACAGATGGTTGATAAGATACTCGTTGGAAGCGAGGGCTTTGATTATATGCATGCGACATTTTATAATTACAATCCTGTAACGTATGCGTTGGGACATATTTTGTTCATTGGGTTGGGAACATTGATTTATTTCCAAATTTTTGCGAAAGAAATGCGTAGAATTCTTGAGTTGAGTTTGGTATTTATATTTATTGAGGCGATTATTTGTATTCTTTCCGCAGGCGGTATTTTCATGATGCTGGCGTATCAGATTGTGGAGAAGGGGAAAAATCTCTATATCGGCGGCAGCGGTGGAAGCTATACTATTGGCCCGGCAATAATGTGCTATTTCAGCATAATAGGATGGACTGTTTTTCCGGTGCTGTTGATGACAGCAGATATTATTGTGTGGTCGGCAGTCGGTAAAAAAGTCGGAAGAAAAAAGCAAACAGCCATGTAGGAAAATACAATAAAAGCAAGCTAATACAAAAGGTAAAAAACTAATATTAAGAGGGGGTATTTAAATGCAGATTTATGTAGACGTAAATGCATGCAGAAGCGGTAACGGCTCAAAGCTGTCGCCCTTCAAATCAATCAACGAGGCGGCAAGAATTGCTATGCCCGGAGATGAAGTAATCGTAGCACCGGGTGTGTACAGAGAGTATGTAAATCCAAAGAATGCAGGTCGTGAGGATGCGAGAATTGTGTATCGCTCAACCGAGCCTCTCGGAGCAGTGATTACCGGAGCAGAAATTGCTGATAACTGGACTCATGTTGAAGGAACCACATATGTTACCAGAGTTCACAACAGCATCTTCGGTTCATACAATCCTTATATCCAGGAGGTAGAGGGAGACTGGTATTTTGCTGACAACCATATGCACACCGGTTCTGTATATGTAAATGACAGAATGTTCTATGAGGCTGCCACTCTCGAGGAGTGTATTAAGGGCGAGAGATATGAAGGAAGCTGGGAGCCTGAGTTTTCTATATATAAGTGGTACTGTGAGCAGGATAAGGAAAAGGATGAGACAGTAATCTATGCTAACTTCCAGGATTTGGATCCTGCAAAGGAAAAGGTAGAAATCGCAGTAAGAAGAAATTGCTTCATGCCTACCGAGAAGTATGTAGGATATATCACTCTTTCAGGCTTCAATGTATGTAAGGCTGCAACAACATGGGCACCTCCGGCTGCATATCAGGACGGTATGATCGGAGCACATTGGTCAAAGGGCTGGATTATCGAGGATTGTGATATTTCAGGATCTAAGTGCTGTGGTATTTCATTCGGTAACTATTCGCAGGAAAACAACGACAACTATTTCTTCCATCATCATTTGAAGAGCCCCACCCAGATGGAAAGAGATGCCGTATGTCGTGCGCAGTATGACGGCTGGACCAAGGAGACTGTTGGTTCACATATCGTAAGACGCTGCCACATTCATCACTGTGAGCAGACCGGTATCGTAGGAAGAATGGGTTGTGTATTCTCTACTATCGAGGATTGCCACATTCACCACATCAACTGCATGCAGCAGCTTGGCGGTGCAGAAATCGCCGGTATTAAATTCCATGCGGCAATCGATGTAACATTTAGAAGAAATCATATCCACCACACATGGATGGGTATTTGGACAGACTGGGAGGCACAGGGAACCAGAATCACCGGCAACCTGCTTCACGATAATCAGCCCCCTGCACATATCAAGCTTAAGCCCGACAATTTCAACCAGGATCTTTTCGTAGAGGTTGGTCACGGACCTATTCTTATCGACAACAATATCCTTTTGTCAGAGTGTGCACTCCGTATTCCTACCGAGGGTGTTGCGATGGTACATAACCTTGTATGCGGTTCTTATACAATGGTTGGCTGGGGCGTAGACAGTGTTATCAACGGACAGCGTGAGCCCAGATATACTCCTTACCACATTCCTCACAGAACAGAAGTGCTTGGTTTCATGACCATCCTTCACGGAGACAACAGATTCTACAATAATATATTCACCCAGAGATTCCCTGTTCCCGAAGATTTCCTCGAGGGATGGGATATGAGCAGAAATGCCAATAACTTTGAGGTAGGTACTCACGTATGGAATGAGTATCCTGTATATGAGGATTGGATTGAGCTCTTTGATATGGATAAGAGAAGACCTGATATGGGTAAGCTTGCTCACGGTCACTTCGGTCATCTTCCCGTATGGATCAACGGCAATGCATATTTTGCGGGCGCTCAGGCCTTCGATAAGGAGAAAAACAAGCTGGTTTCAGCCGATGAGGTCAAGATTGAGCTGTGCTACGAAGGTGATAAGTGCATCCTGAAGACCAATGCATATGATTTAATCAAGGACTTCAAGGTTACCCAGATTGATTCGGATGTACTCGGCAAGGCATTTGAGCCCGATGAGAGATATGAGAATCCCGACGGAACTCCTATCATTCTCAACGAGGACTACTCAGGCAACAAGCGAGGACTTAACATCGTACCCGGACCTTTTGCGGCAAGTAACCCCGGAAATGCCGACGGAAGCTATGTGGTTTTCACAAAGCTTGCAATCGAATAAGCATAAAAAAGTAATGCGTAAAAATTTTATTGTCGATTGTTAATAACAAGACGATATTTGCGATGTGCAAAATCCACAAAAAAAGTACGAAAAGTGCAGGGATGAGCCAGCAAATATCGTCTTTTTTCGTCAAAACGGGCCATTTTCATATACAAAATGCATATAAAAATTTGGTCAAAATATGTATTATTTTGATAATTATGTAAAAATTGTGCTTGATTAGGTAAAGTATTTACATTTACTTACACAGCGTTTTGATTGAAAATAAATGTGGATGTAGGGGAAACTGTATTCTTTGTACATTCCACAGAGGACGAATATGAAAAGTATTAGAAGATATATTGCACTTGCTCTTATGATGGTCATGTGTTTTTGCATGATCGGATGCGGAGAGAAGGATGCTTTCTATGGTAAGTGGGCCTACAGCCACGACACTGAGAAAATGATTGCTCAGTTCAAGACAGGCGGTAAGGTTACTTATAAAGGCACTGAATATTCTTATGTTGAGAATAACGGAGTGCTGGAAATGACCTCGGCAAATGAGACTCTCAATTATAAGTATATGTGGGACGGCGATGTGTTATATATATACGAGCCTATGACATATTACTATCAGGGTGAGGGCGAGGCCGACGGACTGGTTGGTTACTGGTTGGCTGAGAACGGCAGATCCAATTATGAGTTCACCGCACAGGGAACTTTCAGAGAGGACAGCTACATCCCCGGTTACTATTCAGTAAACGAAGAGAATCACTCAATCAAGTGTGTTTACAACGATCAGTACTTTGATACCGTTATTTATTACACACTGGATGGCAACACATTAGTTGTTGAATATCCTTGGCCGATGGTCAAGATGAAGTAATTATCTTATGGTATTTATAGTCAGCGGATTACCGATGGCTGTTAAATATAAAACTATACAGAATTGGGTAGGTACCACCCAATAATCTGTAAATATGGCGAAAGCCGAATTTTCTTGTAACTTTATAGGAGGAAAAAAAGAACAATGAAAATGAAAAAGTTTGCTTCAGTTTTACTTGCTGGCGCAATGGTAGCTACTATGGCTGGTTGTACTTCAGATGACACCACCACCACTACTACCACTGACACCAACACCAACACCACTACAACTACTACTGACACCAACACCACTACTACTGATGGTGAGAAGACCAACCTTACCATGTGGTGTATCGCTACCGAGTCTGACTCAAACCGTCACTCTTACGAAGCTGCTATCGCAGACGTAACTGCTGCACATCCTGAGATCAACTTCACTTGGGAAGCATTTGAGAACGAGTCTTACAAGACTAAGATCAAGGCTGCAGTTGCTGCAGACGAGATGCCTGACATCTTCTTCACTTGGTCATGCGCATTCCTTGGCGACTTCGTTGACGCTGGTAGAGTATACTGCCTTGACGATGCTTACGCAAAGGTTAAGGATGAGCTTCCTGAGTCTATGATGGGTAACTCAACTTACAACGGAAAGCACTACGGTGTTCCTCTTACCATGAACATCGTTGGTCTCTTCGCTAACATGGATCTTCTTAAGTCTGTAGGATATGATGATATCCCTGGCACTTACGAAGACTTCATCGCTTGCTGCGACGCTCTTAAGGCAGCAGACATCATTCCTTTCGGTTGTGCAGGTAAGGAGACTTGGTGTGTAACTGAGTATCTTGAGTCTGTAATCGAGAAGAGTGTAGGTTACGAAGCTCTTAACGATATCTTCCTTGCTCGTGCTTCATGGGCTAACGACGATGTAGCAGCAGCAGTAGATACCTTCCAGTCACTTGTTGTTAACGGATACTTCGATCCCAACGGTGATGGACTTTCAAACGATGAAATCAAGGCTAACTTCATGGCTGGTAAGTATGCATTCTACATGAATGGTACTTGGAACTGCGCAGACTTCGCTGCAAATGAAGAGTTCTTCCCTAAGGTAAAGGTTGGTGAGTTCCCCGTAATCAACGCTGACAAGGCTACTCTTGGACAGCTTATCGGTGGTCCTTCAGATACTCTTGCAGTAGCTGCATCTTCACCTAACGCAGCTGTAGCAGCTGACTTCACCTTCGAGCTTGGCCGTCTTATCTGCAAGTACGGTTATCTTGATGGATGCGGACTTCCTGCATGGGCTGTAAACTATGACGATAGCGAAGTAAACGGACTTACCAAGACTGTAGCAGCAATCACTGCTAAGGCTAACGGTTATGTTCTCTTCGGTGATACTGCAATGGCAGCTGATGATGCTGATGCATATCTTAAGGAAGTAGCTATGGTTTATGGTTGTGAAGTTGATGGTAAGACCTTCGTTGAGGATCTTGCTGCAGCAATCAGATAATTTAGCTGATTATCAAAATATGTAACAAATAAAAGGCGGTCCTTCGAAACGTCTGTTTACGGAGGACCGCTGTTTTTATGGAAGGTATTAAGCTTATGAACAAGAAAATCACTAATAGAATAAATGTTTTTCTGTTTCTACTGCCTGCTCTTGTTCTGTTCCTCGTTATATTAATCATACCGATCGGCCTTTCCGGATACTACAGTCTCCAGGAGTGGAATGGTATCGGTGCAATGAAGTTTGTAGGTATTGAGAACTACAAAAAGGTTTTTAGCGACAGCGTCGGACTTGGTCCTGCAATCAGAAACTCAATTATTCTCGCAATTCTTTCCACATTTGTACAGTTGCCTGTTTCTTTGGGATTGGCACTTTTACTTGGTAAGGGTATTAAGGGAGAGAGAATATTCCTTTCAGTATTCTTTATGCCCGTTTTGATTTCAACCGTAGTTATCGGTCAGCTCTGGTTAAAGATTTACTATCCTGAACAGGGTATGTTATCTGTACTTTTGAGCGGCTTTAAGATTGGCGGTAAGAGTATCGAGGACGGTATCGTTTCTTGGATCAATAATATGAATGCAAAGCTGCCCATACCGAAGCCCCCCTACAAGAATGTTCCTTGGTTGGGAAATCAGTATACCGCATTGGCTTGCTGCTTTATTCCTATCCTTTGGCAGTATGTAGGATATCATATGCTTCTGCTTTACGCAGGAGTAAAGAGCGTACCTCCGGAACTCCGTGAGGCTGCTAAGATTGATGGTGCTACTGATGGACAGATTAATAAATATATCGTTATTCCACAGATTAAGCCTATCATTAAGATTTGCGTAATCTTTGCTGTAACCGGTTCACTTAAGAGCTTTGACCTTATCTACGTATTGGTAGCAAAGCCGAAGGTAGCCGACGTTCCCAGTACAGTTATGTACAATGAAATGTTCAGTGCGAACAACTATGGTACAGGTTCTGCAATCGCAGTAATGTTGATTGTACTGTGCTTCGTATTCGCAATGATTATCAGTGCAATATTCAAGAAGGAGGATTAACATGGATACTAATGAGTCAATCAATAAAATAAGTACCGTTGGTAAAATCGTAATCTATGTTGTCCTCGGAATTTGGACAATTGTAAACTTATTCCCCATCTACTGGATGTTCACTTTCTCACTCAAGGGAAATGATGAAATCTTCGGTGATAACATGATGGGTCTTCCCAGACACTGGTTGTGGAAGAACTACGCTAGCGCTATGGGAACCGGTAACATGCCGCTGTATTTCCTTAACAGTACAATCGTTGCAGTTGCAACCATCGCTATTGTTTTGATTGCAGCACTTATGGCAACATTTGCAATTACCCGTCTTGTATGGAAGGGTAGAGAAATGATGAACAGATTCTTTATGTTAGGACTTACAATTCCTATTCACTCATCACTTCTTCCCGTATTCCTTATTCTTAAGAAGCTCAAGATGCTGAACTCATATCAGTCACTCTTCATCCCTTATGCGGCATTCTCGCTTGCAATGGGTATTCTGATTTGTTCAGGATTCATGGGTGACATTCCTAAGGATCTCGACGAAGCAGCTACCATCGACGGATGCGGTACCTGGAAGACCTTCTTCCTTATTATCGTTCCCCTCATGAAGCCCGCTGTATCTACTGTAGGTATTTATACATTCCTTCAGTGCTGGAATGAGTTGATGTTTGCTAACACCTTCATTTCAACCGGAAAGTACAGAACCCTTCCTGTAGGTATTCAGGCTTTGTCAGGACAGCACACGACCGATTGGGGTCCCATTGGTGCGGCGCTGGTAATAGCTACATTCCCCACACTGCTTGTATATATCTTCCTGAGTAAGCGTATTCAGGACAGCTTCATCGCAGGTGCGGTTAAGGGTTAATTTATTTTTGAATTACTAAAGGCCACCAAGGCAGAAATGCTTTGGTGGTCTTTTTTTGCATTTGAATCCGTTATAAAAAACATATATAATTAATTTTATCTATGTAATAATTGTCGGAGATATCAGATGGACACAACAAAAGGGAAAAAAACGTTAAATCAGGAATTGTGGCTATTGCTCATTACAGTCCTTGCAATGTTTGTAGTCACTTTTGTCGTATCTTCAGCCTTCATTTCGCAGAAGGAAAGATACGATTATGAAATCAGAGAATCTGAGACCATGATTAACGGTGTATCCGGAAGTATATCTTCGAGCATCGGAACATTGAAGAATCTTTCGCGTCTGGTAATGCTCAATGATGCTGCCGTAAAATTTTTGCGTGCCAAGGAATATACAGTCGGTGATATAAATGATGCCCGTTACGGAGTAATGGACGTTATGAATGCGACCAGCAATCTGGATTCCATTTTCATATTCAGAAATGATGGCGGTTATATGAATACCGGTAAGGGAAGATATATCGTTGATTTTGAATTGATGGAGGATTATCCATGGCGAAACAATATTCTGAAGGAACGTGGCGGCGCGATTATAATGGTAAATGCCGGCGGAGCCATCACGAGACGTAACGAAGAAACTATTATAACAATTGCACGTGCAATTTATGATATCAACAGTCAGAAACTCACCGGTATTCTGTTGATGAATTTCTCTACATCCATGCTTGATGAAGCGATAAACAGCCAGGGCGATAAGAACCTGTGTATTGTGACCTCGGATGGGGAATATCTGTCAGGTGATGAGGGGATGTGCGGATATTTTGCCACTGAGTTTTTGACGGATACCATTGTGCACAAGATGGTTGATATAAATGGTGAAAAGGTAATGATTTCCGGTTATCAGATTCCTGATACACCTTTGGTTGTAATGAGTTTTACCGATTCCAATATAAATGTGATGTCAAATACCACAATGTATGCGATGTTATCCATGGTATTGGTATTTATAATTGCTATGATTTTGGCAGCTAATTTTATTACCAGAAACATTACAAAGCCTATCGCAGATCTTACCGGTGCGATTGAATTGACTAAAAAATCGGGATATCTCGAGAAACTGAATGTCAAAGTGCCCGATAATGAAATCGGTACTCTGAGTGATAGCTACAACGGAATGGTGGATCATGTAAATCAGCTTTTTGGCGAACTCATCGAGAAGGAAAAATCCGTGCAGCGTGCGGAGATGGACGCGCTTCATGAGCAGATCAAGCCACACTTTTTGTACAATACCTTGGAGACTATTGGCTATATGGCTCTCAGTGACGGAGCCGATGATGTGCATGAGGCTCTGGAGACGCTGGGAAGCTTTTACCGTAACTTCCTGAGTAAAGGTGAGCATGATATTCCGCTTTCAAGAGAAATCAGTATTATCAAGGATTATTTGGCTATCCAAAAGCTCAGATACGGCGATGTTATCAATGATGAATATGATATCGCAGATAATGTGTTGGATTGGCAGATTCCTAAGCTGATTTTACAGCCGGTTGTTGAGAATTCTATTTATCATGGTATTCGTCTGAAGGGAGAGGAAGGTCTGATAAAAATAACCGGCTATGAAGAAGACGGAGATTTACATCTGATTGTATATGACAGTGGACTCGGCATGGAGCAGGATGTAATAGACAAAATGCTGTCAACAGAGCCCAAAGATGATAAAATGGAAAAAGAACATTCGGATGTGGCAAAGCATCTGCTTTCGGGATTTGGACTGAGGGGTACTATTGAAAGAGTAAGATATTTCTGTGGACGGGATGATGTAGTAAAGATTCGAAGCGAAGTCGGTGAATATGCGGAAATTGAATTTATAATTCCGAGTCGTCATAATTAAGGCGGCAACGTTTTGAGGAAGTAGGTCGCAGGGATTAATCATATGGGGGAAATGTGATGTACAGAGTAATGCTTATAGACGATGAGGAGTCTGCAAGAAAACTGATGAAGGCTTCCATAGATTGGAAGGCTTTGAATATGGAGGTTGTTGGTGAAGCAGCCAGCGGTATCGAGGCAATCAATATAATAGATGATGTTAAGCCTGATATTGCGTTTGTAGATATATCAATGCCTTTTATGAACGGTATAGAGTTTACCGAGATTGCAGCCAAGAGATATCCTCATTTGATTATTATAATAATGACTGCTTTTGATGAGTTTGAGTATGCGAGAAAGTGTGTAAGTCTTCCTGTATTTGAATATATGCTCAAGCCCATCAAGAGAATAGAAGTGACTGAAGTGTTGCAGAAGGTAAAGACTCAGCTGGATGTAAATCCCAGAAACAGTGACTACGACAATGATGAGTCAGGCAACGAGCCAGATGAATCTCCTGTTGAGCAGATTCAGAATTACATCAAGGAAAATTATACCGATTCAAAGCTCAATCTGACTGAAATTTCAGAGATGTTCGGTTTCTCGTCAAGCTATCTCTCAAGAAAGTTCAAGCAGGAGACCGGTATGAATTTTGTCGAATATCTGACTGAATGCAGAATGGAAAAGGCAAAGCAGCTGGCGGTTACAAATAAAAAGATGTTCGCTGTAGCTAATGAGGTCGGTATACCTGATCCCAATTATTTCGGAAGATGCTTCAAAAAGTATACCGGACTGAGCTATTCTGACTATGCAAAGAGCGTTGAGTAGAATCAGTGGATGCCTATGGAATCGGAAATGTAGTATTGTTTTCTTCAAGAAAAGTATGATTTATAAGAGGAGATATATATGGGTCAGGGTAAAAGATTCTGGATTATTATCGGAAAAGAGAGCTTATATATGCTTGCAATGTCGTTGATTGCATGTGTGGCGGCTTTGATACAGACAATAGCTAAGAAATATGTCGGAAATTATTCAAGCTTTATCTTTAGCGGAAGTAATTATCAATACAATTTCGTATTGTATGCGTGCGGTCTGTTATTGTTTGTAGGAGCAGCAATACTTTTGTATAAGCTGATTTTGGCTAAGGATTTTAAGAAAATCGATGAGATTACCATTCCTCTCAGAATAGTAATATGGCTTATGCTTGTTATCTGGGGCATCGTAATGCTTGCGGCAATTGTTTTGGTATTGTTCATGTGTATTCTTGGATTGAGCAATAATCTGCTTCCGGGATTTTGCCTCGCAGTTACTATGTTTGGTTGGCCTATATTGATTGTGATTTTCCTCGTAGTGATGAGTGTGAAGAATCTCATAAAGAAGAGAGCTTGATGTGGCAGAAGATGATTGCTTATAGAAAGGATTGCTCTTTGAATTAAATGAAGAAAACTCGGCGCTGATATGTAGCACCGAGTTTTGTTTTTTTGTTAGGGCATTACTCTGCTTGTGAAAGTGTAAGTATATAAATAGTTGTGGCAGATAGCTGTCAGCGAAATGACCACGGAGCATTCAACTACTGCCACGAACTATTTATCCCAACACCCTTTTATA